>NZ_JJNY01000052.1:0-58833 GCF_000690035.1 Pseudoalteromonas sp. S3431 | reverse complement strand
ACCTAGTGGGCTAAGTAAGAATCGAGCAACAAAGAGTTAATCGTCCCTAGAAAGAACCCATTGGGCAGCGCATGTTTGGTATTTATGCTGCGTTATCGCCTATTTATGGGGAATAACCACACTACATAGGCTCTGCCTTGCCTAAAAACCAAACATACTGCTGCAAATTCAACAACCAAAGGTCAACACGCCCTAGGTACAATCGCAAAAAATAATCCTAGCAAAATAAATAACACGCCACTGATCTGTAATAGTAATTTTTTCATATAACACACCTCATTACTTGTTAACTTGAGTATAATTTAAGCTGCATTAAAATCGACTAAAAGAGTGTTACAAACTGTAAAATCTTCAATTTCTATTCGCCATCACCATGATATAATTAGTCAAATGCCCTAAAATATCGCCGTCATGATAGCAACAATTACACAGCAAGATGCCGCGACAGAACTTGTCGCTAACTACCTAAATACCATTGCAAACCAAGGTTTTACCGGAGATACCGACGCAAGTTATGCAACGCGTATTACCGCTTCAACCGATAACAGTGTGTATCAGCAAATACCGCAAGGTGTTATTTTTCCAAAAAGTGAAAAAGATATTCAGCTCGCATTGCAAACAGCATCTCGCGACCCGTTTTTATCATTAACTTTTGGTCCTCGTGGCGGTGGAACAGGCACTAACGGACAATCGTTAACACCTGGTATTGTTGTAGATTTGTCTCGCTATATGCGCGAAATCCTCGAAATAAATGTAGAAGAAGGCTGGGTACGCGTTCAAACCGGCGTAATAAAAGATCAACTTAATGACTTCTTAAAACCTTATGGTTTTTTCTTCTCACCCGATTTATCTACTAGTAACAGGGCAACTATTGGTGGAATGATAAGTACTGACGCCTCTGGGCAAGGTTCGTTAGTTTACGGAAAAACAAGCGATCATGTTTTAGGGCTTACAACTTATTTAGTCGATGGCACACCTATGTGTACCTCCCCAATAGACATCGACAAAGCAAAAATTATAGCCGAGCAAGACTCTCTAATTGGTCGTTTATATAAAACAGTTTTAGATATTTCAGTTAATGAACGCGCAGCTATTTTAGCTAAGTTTCCACGGTTAAATAGGTTTTTAACCGGCTACGACCTAGAGCATGTACTAAGTGATGACTTACTTACTTTTGACATGAGCCGACTAATAACAGGTTCAGAAGGCTCATTAGGTATAGTAACTGAAGCTAAATTAAACCTAACACCGATTGCTGAATTTAAAACCCTTATAAATATCAAGTACGATAGTTTTGACTCAGCACTTCGTCATTCACCGTTTTTAGTTGATGCACGCGCAACATCGGTAGAAACCGTAGATAGCAAAGTTTTAAACTTAGCGCGTGAAGACATCATTTGGAATTTAGTATCGGACTTAATAACCGACGTACCAAATAAAGATATGCAAGGCCTTAACATGGTCGAGTTTAATGCAGTATCAAACGATGATATAAAAGACAAAGTAGACACGCTTTGTAAGCTTCTAGATGAATGCGTAATAAATCAAACTAATGGCGTTATTGGTTATCAGTTAACCAGTGATAAAAGCGATATACTAAAAATTTACGCAATGCGTAAAAAATCAGTGGGTTTATTAGGTAATGTAAAAGGCAGTCAAAAACCACTCGCCTTTGCAGAAGACACTGCAGTACCCCCTGAAAATTTAGCAGATTATATTGTCGAATTTAGAGCATTACTCGACAGTCATAATTTACAGTATGGTATGTTTGGCCATGTTGATGCGGGGGTTTTACATGTACGCCCAGCACTTGATATGTGCGACCCAGAACAAGAAAAACTACTTAGAACTATTTCAGATCAGGTCGTAAAACTAACCGCTAAGTACGGCGGTTTAATGTGGGGCGAGCACGGTAAAGGTTACCGAAGTGAATATAGTCCTGAATTTTTTGGTGAGCATTTATATACACAACTTCGTAAAATAAAAACAGCTTTCGATCCTAACAACCGTATTAACCCCGGCAAAATATGCACTCCTATCGATAGTGAAGACTCACTAGTTAGTGTAGATGGACAAAAGAGATCGCACTTCGATAAGCAAATATCAATAGAAGTTAAAACCAGTTTTAACAATGCAATGACCTGTAATGGTAATGGCATATGCTTTAATTACGATGAAAATTCACCTATGTGTCCATCGTATAAAGTAACTGGCGATCGCCGTAATTCACCAAAAGGACGCGCAAGTTTAATGCGCGAGTGGCTTCGATTACAAGAGTCAAAAAATGTAGATTTGCTCGAAGTAGAAAAGCAACTTAACAAAGGTGAAGTCATTACCTGGTGGGAACGTTTCGTTCATAGCCGCGAAAAACGAAAAGGTATTTACGACTTTTCTCACGAAGTAAAAGCGTCAATGGATGAATGTTTAGCGTGTAAGGCATGTACAACTGCTTGCCCTATTAAAGTAGATGTTCCTACTTTTCGTTCGCGCTTTTTAAATTATTATCATAGTTATTATGCGCGTCCGCTAAAAGATTACCTGGTTGGTAACATAGAAAACAGCGCGCCATTAATGGCAAAGTTCGCTAAAGTCATAAATCCAATTGTTAAAACATCATTAGTAAGCAATGTTATTAAAAAAACAGTTGGCTATGTTGATACACCACAGTTAAGTATTCCTGCACTTTCAAAGCGTGTTACTAAAACACAAAAATTTGATTTTGATTTATTAAATAAATTAAATGCAGAGCAACAAAGTGACTATGTATTAATAGTACAAGACCCATTTACGAGCTTTTACGAAGCGGAATTAGTAGAAAGTTTTATTACTTTAATAACCCAACTTGGCAAAAAACCAATGCTATTACCTTTTAAACCAAATGGTAAACCGCAACACGTAAAAGGTTTTTTGCATGAATTTAAAGTTACAGCTAAAAATGCAGCCGAGTTTTTAAATAAATTAAATGATATCAATGCACCGTTAGTCGGTTTAGATGCCTCACTCGTTATGTGTTACCGCGATGAATATAATACAATTTTAGAAAATAACCGTGGTGAATTTAACGTGCAACTTGCCCATGAATGGTTAGAGACCCAATCGTTTAAATCACTAAGCGCACAGCAAAATACAGATACCGAATTTACATTACTGAGTCACTGTACTGAAACAACTGCATTGCCAAAAGCGGCAAATGTTTGGCAAACAATTTTCAATGATATTGGTTTAACATTAAAAACAACAAATACAGGTTGTTGTGGAATGGCGGGAACTTATGGCCACGAAGCACAAAATCAAGATAACTCACGTGCGCTTTATGAAATGAGTTGGAAACCAATTGTAGATAAAAATAAACCAGAGCAACTTTTATCTACGGGCTTTTCTTGTCGTAGCCAAGTTAAACGTTTTGAGAAATTTAAACCAAAACACCCAATTGAATTACTCGCACAGGTACTTAGCTAATAAAAGTTAAAAAAAAGGCGTAACTTAAAAATAAGTTACGCCTTTTTTTATTAATACCCATTCGCTTAATTAAATGATCGTTTTTGAGGCTGGAAAAACGCCTTGATACCTCGGCAAAAAATTCACTAATTTTTATAAAAGCTATTTAGATTTTTTAGCGAAACTGTCTGCAATTGGCTTTGTACTTATACCGTGAATAAATACACTAAACAAAATAGTCGTCATTGCTATTGTCGCTATTTGATATTTGTTTTCTATTTTCGTATCTATCACCATCAATGTAAAAACAATTGATGCTAATCCTCTTGGTCCAAACCACGCAAATGTAAAACGCTCTT
The DNA here is from genome assembly GCF_000690035.1 of Pseudoalteromonas sp. S3431. Taxonomy (NCBI): domain Bacteria; kingdom Pseudomonadati; phylum Pseudomonadota; class Gammaproteobacteria; order Alteromonadales; family Pseudoalteromonadaceae; genus Pseudoalteromonas; species Pseudoalteromonas sp. S3431. The sequence continues at coordinate 55,036 of NZ_JJNY01000052.1, read as the reverse complement.
TGATACTCAATGCCGTAAACTGCAATGACAACATAACAGGAATTATTCTAATCAATGTTGTACTTAATAAAGCGTAAATTATAATTTCAGTATTTAATTTCGGGATAACTAAGTAAGCACAAACAAACCCAAACAAGCACCAAATCATTAGCGATGTAAAATCTGCGATGTGCTCTGAGTCTTCAATTAATTCTGTTCTAACTTCTTCAGTCGAAAATTTATCAAATAATAAACCTGCAATAAACACCGCAATAAATCCACTGCCATGAAAATACTGAGTGACAGAAAAAACAGCCATAGCAAAACCGAGTAATAAAAATGGACTGGTATTTTGTGCAAAGTAATGACGTTTCATTGCAAAGTTTAAACTCGGTATAAAAACAACAATACTTGTAATGGCTATTAATAAAGCCAAGCCAAGTTCTCGTCCAAACACGCTTAATGTTTGTGTGGCGGTAATAGCTGAATCCGGATTTTTAGCGAGTAATATAAATATTAAGAATATGGGCACGCATAATCCATCGTTCAAACCACTTTCAGTATTTATCCCTTCACGTATTTTTTCAGGCACTTGTGTACTTGCTAGTAACCCTTTACTTAATGCTGCATCGGTAGGTGTTAAAATAATTGCGAGCAACGCCGCTTGAATAAGTGAAAGCTCAGCAAAGAAAAATAAAGCAACAGCAATACCAAGTAATAATGTTAAGGGTAGGGCAACAAACAATAGTAAACTAGGATACTGAAAACTATGCCTTAATACACTTAGCTTTGATTTAGCTGCATCTGAAAATAAAAATATACTTAGCGTAAGCTCTATAAATGGTAATAAAAGATCAACGCCTTCTTTTATTTTATGTCCTTCGTTGGGTAGCATAAAAGCTAAACATATTCCGCCGACAACAAAAAACATTGGACCTGTTACTTCTGTTTTTTCTAACTGGCGAAGTGTTAAAGAATAAATTAAAAATAGTCCGCCTATAAATGCTATTACTAAATACTCCATTAAATTTTCCTTTTAAGTCCTGATTTTGCTCGCTCTTTAATATTTGTTTGAATATAAATTTGATCGGTAGTCGCAATTTTAGAATGACCTAAATCTTCTGATAAATGTTTAAGCGGTCTAGTTTGCGCATCATGTGTAGCACCAGTATGACGAAGCCAATGTGCAGTTGCAGCGCCAAGTTGTTCAGCATCATCTTTAAAACCATCATCAAGTAATGATTGCTGAGCATAATCAAAACTTTGTTGAACTAAACGCCTAATTTGCCTTACGGTCATGCCACCTTGACCGCGAATTTTATGAACTAACGGCTCAGACTCATCAACCCGAGGAAGGGCAGGTAGCCCTCGATATAATCTGTATCGTTTTAAATATTCAACAAAATCATCACTTAAGGTTACATCTCGTAATTTATTACCTTTACCCATTATACGTAAAAACCAAAATCCATCATTATCTTGCCAAAAATGAGACATTACCGGCGACCATTGTGGGCGCTCAGATAATTCTGAAATTCGTAAATAAAGACCTTTTAAGCAGGCAAGCGTAAATAAGTTTCGCTCTAAATCAGGGTTATGTTCGCATAAATCACGCGTTACACCAAAAACGTATTCCCATTGAATATCACTTAATGTATCAGGAATTTGAATTTGTGATTGAACAACTAAATACGGGCTATTTTTTTTAACAACAGGGACAAAGTTCGCGAATGTTTTTTCTTCGAGTAGGGCAAACTTATAAAATACATTTAAGGCAGTAAACATGGCCGATAAAGTTTGTTGGCTGGCAGTTGATTCTTTTAGCATAAAAGGGCGCCAATTTTGATTTAATCTACGAATTCCTTGCTCATCTTTATAACGCCATTGCACTGAAGTTGCAGCCCATTCTTTATCAGGTTCAACCATAAAATCAACGTAAGCTTCAATATCTTCACGTTTTAAATCGAATACTGATTTTTCTGCTATTAACCACGACCATAAATAAAAGCGTTCAAGTTCATTTCGAAAACGGCTATAAGTGGCTTCTGACTTTCGGCCATAAACATATAAAAACTGATATAAGAATGTCAGATCGGCTTTTGATTCAGTTACAGTCAAGCCAATTTCCTGTATAAAGGATGCAAGTTCTGGGTATTCTGAATTTAGAGTACCGTCATCTAGATGGGCAATTTGATATCTTAATTGTTTTAACGTATCAACCAAAGCAACAAGCATAATGTATAAATATTCAATTAAATAATAGGCTTACAGAATAACGTTAAAGTCCGATACTGTCTAGTATTGGACATAGTAAAGCTCTAATTATTTTAATACCACGATTATTCTATGGTTGTTGGTTGCTATATCTTATTAAGGAAAAATCATGAAAAAACTAATTATACTAAGCGTACTTGCTTTAACTGTTGCGTTAACTGGATGTGCTACTACAGGTAGTGCATCACCAAGCGAAAAACGTTCACTTGTACAAAGTATGAAAACAAATACATTAGATAAATTATACGCTGAAAAACCTGACGTTAAAAAACAAATTGCTAATTCGGCTGGTTACGCTGTTTTTGATAACGCGAACGTAAATGTTGTTTTAGCCAGTTTTGGTGGCGGTTACGGCGTAGTTAAAAATAACCTTACTGGTAAATCGACTTACATGAATATGGGTGAAGCCGGTTTAGGGCTTGGTTTAGGTGTAAAAGATTTTAACGTTGTAATGGTTTTTCATAACCAAGCTGCACTAAATAGATTTATTGAACATGGTTGGGCATTTGGTGGAAACGCTGATGCAGCAGCAAAATATGAAGATAAAGGCGGTGCACTGGTTGCCGAAGCGATTGCAGATCAAGTTACTGTATATTCTGTAACCGAAAATGGCCTTGCACTACAGGCTGTATTAAAGGGAACTAAGTTTTGGGTTGATTCAGAGCTTAATTAACCACCAAATTACTCTCCTAAAAGCGAGCTGGTTTGTATAATCACGCTCGCTTTATTAAAATCCAATCAATTTAACATAACGTAATTTATGGGTTGTTAATATTTACTCTAAGATTGTACACTTACGTTATGTAAGCTTCACTAATCTTTTTAAATTTATTCGACATTGATTTATTGTTTAATTCCTTCCCTTTTAGTTCCGATAACTAATCAGTATCTCTCACTATTCGACCACAACTATTTGAAAGTGAATGATTAATTAGTCGTTATGTAATAGCATGTAAAGCTAATGCGCCAGTTGAAAAAACTAGTAACTATAATTTATCGGGTGTATTTACCTGAAAAAGGTGCGTAGGCAGATTGTAAGATATCTACGGAAGATCATACAATGTTTACTTCTTAAGGGATTGTTAAACCTTCTAATGTTCAGTTAATACTGCGATACAAGTGGTCAACTAGACAAACCGAATCTATGAATAAAATACTTAAAGAAAATCACATAACACAATATTTATACCTATCTGATTTACAAAGCCAGCTATTAGATATTGTTGGTGAACTTTCAACGAAAACAGGAAGCTAGTTTTGACTATTCTTTTTAAATATATGTCTAACAAAAGAAATATCTTTTCAGATGGGTTTATACGATTAACACAGCTTTCCGCATTGAATGACCCATTTGAAGCCACTTTCTCTTATGGCGGCTTAGAAAAATTAACACAACATATAAATGATGACTTAATTGATAAACCTAGATTTGAACATAATCATATAAAATATGTGAATGAAAATAAGTATAAAATAGGTGTTATAAGTTTTTCAGAGTCTAAAGATAACTTACTTATGTGGGCTCATTATGCGGATGAGCATAAAGGGCTCCTCGCTGGTATTTATTATGATGAATTAAATAGGTTCGAATCTAATATTTTTCAAAGCCTTTTCACATCGGATTTTATCGACTCACAATCACTTCATATGGATTTGTTTTATAAAGGGGTTATGCAGAAAGTCAATTACAGGAAAACACATCGCTATACTAATGATATATTTGATAATGATTATTCAAATATATCCTTAGAAGGAAGTGAAAGGATTCTATATGAGATATTTTTAGGGAAAAGTGACGAATGGATTTATGAAAAAGAACACCGGATTATTTTACGCTTAGAACAATCTGATAGAGTTATTATCCATGATTCTGATTTTTTGATTAAAATGCCTCAATTTCAAAGCTTGGTAGACCCTGGTTTTATTACGAAAGGTGAAAATTCCGAAAATTTTATAATTGATTTATATAAAATTGATGATGAATTTTCACGCTCTAATCTTGCAAAGAAATTATTACCATATGCTAGTGACCCTAAAACAATATTTATGATGAAACTTGATAAAAGGTCTATTTTTCAATGTGTTTTAGGACTTAAAACAACTTATAACAAAGATAATATACTAGATGATTATGGCTTTAATATTGATATATATCAGGCTTGCCTATCTTCTAATAAATATGAGTTAGATTTTAAAGATGTTTACACTCGTTATTAATAAAAACGACTGCGTTAAATTTTACTAAAGGGCTTTCGCCCTTTTTTGATTTGCAACATACTGTAATTTATGAATTATAAGGCATAGAACTACATTACTTGATAGATTAGATCATTAAATTATTTTCAGCCTAACATTTTCGATATTGAGTTTTTTATCAAAATTATCGGCCAATTTTTCAGTTTCACTAAAAACAGTATTCCAGTATTTTATACGTGTATCTGCATCGAGATCGGTAAAGTCGTTTCTGTCTGGGATTTTTCCGTAAGGTAAGCTTGCTATAAATTCTTTTGATGGAGTGATCATCACCACATTATCGTAATTAAGTGGTGATACTTTACGTTTTAAATTTTTATCGAACCACCCTGCTTTTGGTTCTGAATTAAAATGCGGATATAAAATAAGTCCTGGGTTATTAATTTTTAAATCAAAGTGGTAATCAATTATTCCGCCATCGCGATATATTCCTTGCGGCGAGCCTGCAATATTTTTTATGCCTTGCATAACAAGTGGTATAGAGCCCGATGCAAGTAATGCATCTTTTAAATTATTTTGAGTAAGCGCTATGTTTTGCGTTTTAAAATTGTAGCTGTCGGTAATTGATAAGTCACTTGTTGCAGGACCAAATATAAAACGCTCATATTGCGAGCCTAATAATTTTCGGTTAACGCGGTTTAACATATAACTTTTTGATAAACCCATTAACTGTATTAATTTATTTTCGCTGGCAATAAAGCCATTCGATTTTGCTACTATAAAGTGCGCTTTAAATGTTGGGTTATTTATAATTTCGGTTACGCCGTTATCGCCAAAAACATCTTCAAGTAATGCGCGCGCTTTTATTGTTATTTCACTAGGTGTTGGTTTATTACTTGAATACCTAGTTTGCGAATACGATTTTGCTAAGCGCTCAATCGCAGCAACAGGATCGTTTTGTGCAAAACACGCAGAGCGAAAAGCGCCAGCAGATGATCCAATTAAATTAAGTGGTTGGGTACGGTTTTTAAAAAATTCACCAAAAATATATTTATCTAAGCCAAATAATGTAAACCATTTAGGACCGCCACTTGCACCTAAAAAAGAGGTGAAAAGTTCAGGTTTAAAGCCCTGTTCGTTAATAATTTTAGCCGCTGTTTTCCCTGCGTGAATCTCGATCATCTAAAAAATTGTGCCTTTTATTTTGGTTGCTTTAGTTATTTTCATAACACTGAAAGTGAATATTTATGCAAAATAAAAAGCGGCTTTATGTTGCCATAAAACCGCTTTTTATAGTTAAGTATGCTGAGTTAGTCCCAAATGCCGTCTTCGCATTTACCCTGTACTTTTACATCTTTTACTTTAAATTCGGGCTCTAAACCTTTGTCTCTTTGTGCGTGGTAATCGCTCGTGACAGACAAAATAGTCGGCGTTAACAGTATAATAGCGATAACGTTAACCACTGTCATTAACCCTAAGGCAATATCGGCTAAATCCCAGACTTCTTTTAAGGTCGCCGATGCGCCCCACAACATCATTGATAAATAAAGCAAAGTGTAAATGCCGCGCCCTACTTTGTTGTCGAGCTTAAAGAGGTGCAAGTTACTCTCTGCATAGGCGTAGTTTGCCACCACCGATGTAAAAGCAAATAAGGTTATAGCGGCTGCTACAAAGTAAACACCACCTTGTGCTAAATGAGCGGTCATCGCGCTTTGTGTTAAACGAATGCCTTCCATTTCGCCGCTAATATCTATATCGGCTAATAAAATGATCACCGCGGTACAGCTACACAGTACTATTGTATCGAAAAATACGCCTAGCATTTGTATGTAACCTTGCGTTACAGGGTGATTAGGTATTGGGCTGGCACTTGCTGAAGCATGCGGAACACTACCTGCACCGGCCTCATTAGAATATAAACCACGTTGAATACCGTTTTTAATGGCAGCGCCCATTGCACCGGCGCCTGCTTCTTGTAAACCAAACGCTGATAAAAATATATCTTTAAGCATGGCAGGTACTTGCGTGAAATTTATAATCGTAATAATAACGGCGGCAAGTACAAACACAATGCCCATTATTGGCACAACACGCTCTGCAAATCGGGCAATTGCCTTAAAGCCACCGAGTATAATTGAGCCTGCTAGTACGGTAATAACCAGACCTGAATAAAATGTAGGAACTTCAAACGCGTAATTAAGTGCATCGGTAATTGTGTTCGTTTGCATTGCACTAAACGTAAAGCCGTAACCTAAAAATAAACATGCGGCAAACACAATGGCAAATGCCCGGCTACCCAAACCTTGTTGAATATAATACGCAGGCCCGCCTCTAAACTCGCCACCACTATCGCGCACTTTATATACTTGCCCAAGTACGCTTTCAGCAAAGCCTGTAGCCATGCCCAATATGGCTATTACCCACATCCAAAATATAGCGCCGCTGCCGCCAAGTGAAATTGCAACCGCTACACCGGCTAAGTTACCGGTACCTACTCGTGCACAAAGCCCTGTACACAACGCTTGGAATGAGGAAATATCGTTTTTCTTACATTTGCTACTGCCTTTTAAAAGGCTAAACATATGTTTAAATTTAAGTATTTGAATTGCTTTTAATCGTACTGAAAACCATACCCCCGTAAACAAGAGTATATAAATAAGTACCTGCCCTTCTCCCCATAAAAGGTTGTTTACGCTTTTGACGACGGTATCGAACATTGCTAATTCCTTCTTATATTTTTTATATTAATACCCTTTTTTGGGTATAACGGCATTTGCTTACGACATCGACTAAAAATTTAATGCAAATAAGGCAGCTAAGCTGCCTTAAAACTATACATTATTTATTTTGCAAATGAACTCCTGCAATCATGCACCTAACTGAGCCACCAGCCGACTCAATAGTAGGTATTGGTAATGGCACAAGCTTAGCCGTTTTTTGTATAACTGTTATTTGTGCCGGTGTAAGTGCATTAAACGCAGTTTGCGATAAGGCTAAAATACGACCATTTTTACCTTGTAGCTCAATAGCATTGCCACAAAAGTTATTAATTTGCTCAAGCGTTAAATCGATCACTTGATGATGGCTTTTTAAAAAATGTTTAGCTAACTGTGCACGTTGATTAATTGGCACCATATTTAAACTGATCATTACAAATTTTGTAGCAATACACATTAAAACATTAGTGTGATAAACCGCAGTTCCTTGCTCGTCATATGCGTTAAACACTATGGGTGATAGTTTTAATTGCTCACATATTGTATTAACCACCGACTTGGTAGTTCTTTTTGATTCTACCGCGTAAGCGAGTTTATTTTGATGATCGATAACCAGTGAACCAGTGCCTTCAAGAAATGAATTTTCTTTCGATAAAAATGAATAATCAGTCACTGAAGACACTTTATAGTGATCCGTTAAAAAATCAATAATATCTTTTCGATATTCTAACCTTCTGTTTTCTACAAACATTGGATAGATTATTAATTGGCCACTTTGATGAGTTGAAAACCAATTGTTAGGAAAAACTGAATCGGGAGTGTGTGTTTGCTCATCTTCAAAAAGGTGAACTGTTACCCCTTCATTTTTTAATATTTGTACGGCATTAGTCACTTCTTTAAATGCTTGTTCACTTTGATTTTGTGCTAAACATTCACTTTGAAATGCGTTATCGAGCATTGTGTGTGGGTTAGATGTAAAGTGATGCGGTCTTACCATCACTACAGCATTGGGGGCTTGGTTTACTTCGCTCATGCAACGTGCTCTTTTACTAATGGTTGATCACTAAGCACTGAAAATAAATTACGAGGGTCCGCTTGTTGTGTAATTAAATCAAGCAAAGCAAACTCGCCCGTTTTAATTAACTCATCGCGTATAAATACCAGTGCGGTAAAGTCTTCGCTCGCAAAGCCAACGCCGTCAAAAATGGTTAATTCATCTTGGCTAGTACGCCCAAGCGACTGCTTATTAATAACTTTATGAAACTCAGTTACTGTAAAGCCTGGACTCATTTGTTGAATTTCGCCCTCTATTCGAGTTTGCGGCTCGTACTCAACAAATACATTAGCACGCTCAAGCAATCTAGCATCTAACTCTGTTTTACCTGGGCAATCACCACCTATGGCATTAATGTGCACACCTTGTGGGATCATGTCGTTTGTTAAAATAGTAGCGTTAGTTTTATCAGCAGTACAGGTAGTGATAATATCAGCCCCTTTTACTGCCTCTTGTACACTATTACAAATAGCCACGTTTAATCCGCATGCACTTAAATTAGCAAATGCTTTTTTAGAGGCGCTTTTATCTATATCGTATAAACGAATATGCGTAATACCTAGTACCGCTTTAAAAGCGAGTGCCTGAAACTCTGATTGAGCGCCATTGCCTATTAAAGTAAGGGTTGTTGAGTTTTTAGGTGCTAAATATTTAGCTACCATTGCAGAAGTTGCGGCTGTACGTAGTGCTGTTAGTAAACACATTTCGCTTATCATAACCGGATAGCCACTATCTACATCGGCTAAAATACCAAATGCAGCGACTGTTTGAAGTTCTCTAAAGGTGTTTTTTGGGTGCCCATTTACATATTTACAGCTGAACATTTGGCCATCACTTACAGGCATTAGCTCTATTACACCCTCTGGTGAGTGTGCTGCATAGCGAGGTGACTTATCAAACTCAGTCCAACGGGCAAAGTCGGTTTCTAATTTATGTGTTAGATCTAGCAGAACGTTTTCGACCCCTAAGCTATTTATGAGCTTAGCCATTGCCTGAACGCTAACAAATGGAACGCCTTGTTTTGGCTGTGCTATAAAATGACTCATGCTGAAACCTCTTGAATAAATGTATTAGTTAATTTAAAACAAGTTTAGCGAGGCTACGTGCTATTTAATATGGTAATTAATTACACAAATAGTACTAGTTTTTATCATTTTGCTATGCAGTTATACACAATTTATGTATTTTGGTCAGTAACTTCTTTTAAAGGTTTGATTTATGACTCCCTATATTTATGACTCTCTTGATAATGCTTTAATAGCTGAATTACGAAAAGACGGCCGCGCTTCTATTTCAGCTTTAGCCGGTTCTTTAAATGTATCACGCGGGACAGTTCAAAATAGGTTAGACAGATTAGTTAGCTCAGGCGCAATATTAGGGTTTACTGTACGCGTTCACGAACACATAGAAACAGAAGCCGTGCGCGCAATTATGATGATAGAAGTCGTTGGTAAATCTACCTCACAAGTAATTAAAACAATGCGCGGAATACCCGAGCTTATAAAATTACACACCACCAATGGTGCATGGGATTTAGTTGCAGAGCTTCAAGCTGCAAATTTAAGTGAGTTTGATGGAGTGCTAAGGCAAGTACGCGAAATTGACGGTATTTTAAATAGTGAAACAAGCATATTGCTTTCATCAACTTAAGTTATTTTTAATATTTCAATTTAAAAATTTTGGAATGAATAATACCGCAACTTCAAGTTCCAGTATTATTCATGATTTGGGTATCCGATTGGCTTAATTGTAACGATACTCGCTTTGTGAGTAGTTATGCGTATTGCTGATCTCAAATTGGCTTTGCTGCGCTAAATATGACCGACCTGCAGCTAAGCCTAATTTATGATCAAAACGCAAATCGTTATTTGAACTACCTAATAATTTGCTATGCAATTTTTCGTCTGCAAAAATTTGTATTATTTCCACATCACTTGGTGGATTTGCAATAAACTCAAGCTCATCTAAATACGCTTTTTCGTGCTGTATTAAGTAGTCCAATGTTTTTGGACAATAACCTGATGCAATAGCAAATGTTCTTAGCTTTTGCACCCATGCAGATTGCGCTTGAAAATTAGCATCAACTGTTCTTATTACCACAATTTTACGAGCGCCTCGGTTGTAAGCTTCACGCACGGGTAGTGGTGCTGCTAAACCGCCGTCTAGATAAAAGTCGCTCTGTGCTTGCTCTTCAGCAAGGTGTATTTCGTTAGCCGCTTTTGCATTTAACCAAGGTGTTAACTTTACACCTTGTTTGTATAAAAACGGCAGTGCGCTAGAAGCCTTTAACAAATCACGCCATTGACCACTATCACCATTTGGCGATAAGTAATAAGCTTTTCTGTCTCTTGCATTTGTAGCTGTTATAAGTAGTTCACGCTCACCTAAACTCGTTTTCGCTGTTTTGAAATCTATAGCTCTGTTTACTTCAGTGGTTTTGTCAAAGTACCAATCTAAATCAACTATGTGTTTACCCACTAATCCACGACCAAGCTGAAAAAAACGCTTATTACGCGAAAGCCCTCTGATCAGGCGTTTAGCGTAGCCTTTTTGACGCGCTAAGTAGCTAGTTAAGTTTTGCGAACCCGCTGAAGTACCAATGAATAAATCAAAAGGGTCATAGCTTTGCTCTAACCACGCATCAAGTACGCCCGCTGTGAAGATCCCTCGCTGCCCGCCACCTTCAGCAACCAGTGCAACTTTTGGTTGCGCTGTTTTGTTAACTGAATTAGCTGTTGCGCTATTTAGAGACTTCACGGTGAACCTACCTTTATTTAATGATGTTTGGTTTAATACATACATTATAAAAAATAAAAGTGATATCTTAAAACGGATTGTTTAAATCAGTTCGATTGATAAAACAGAACGCTATATAGTTACTAAATCCACTTACTATAAGCTAGTTATTTAAAAAAAGACTGGTTTTAAACTTTGCAGACATCACATAAATTAATTCAATGTATAAATGAATGTTCTTTAATTGATGCCTGCAACATTAACAGAGGCAAGGTGTACGCTTGCTTAACTACACTATCTAAACTAATAGTTTTTGAGCTAATGTTTTATTTCCATTAAAATTTCGAGTGCACGGTGGCGTTTTTCACTATCGAATACATCATTGGTAAATATAAACTCATCTACTTCTAGCTGTTTCGCTATCATCTCTAACTTGTGTTTAATACTTACATGTCCTCCTACTACGCTTAGGCTTAAAAAGTTCTCTACATGAGCGCGTTCTTGTTCGCTCCATAACCCGTCCATGCTTTCAACAGGTGGTTTTAGCCACAGCTCATTACCGCGTATAAGTTCGAGTACACGTTGCTTAGAAGTAGTCGACAAGTATTGCGCTTCATCGTCGGTATCTGCAGCCACTAAAGGCAGTGCAAGCATTACGTATGGCTTATCAAGTACGCTTGATGCTTTAAATTCGCGCTTATACAGCGCTATTGCATCGTGCACGAAGCGCGGTGCAAAATGTCCTGCAAATACATACGGTAACCCTTTTTGCGCCGCTAGTTGCGCGCTAAATAAACTCGAGCCTAATAACCAAATAGGCACGTTTGTGTCCTCCCCCGGTATAGCACGTACAGGGTGTGTACCATTGTAAGGACCTAACAATGTTTGCAGTTCAGTTACTTCACCTGGGAAGTTTTCTGCACGGCTCATATCGTTGTTTAATGCACGACTCGTTACAGGGTCGCTACCTGGTGCGCGCCCGAGTCCTAAATCTATTCGCCCTGGATATAAGCTCTCTAATGTACCAAATTGTTCAGCAACAACTAATGGGGAGTGGTTTGGCAGCATAATACCGCCCGATCCAACGCGTATCTTTTTGGTATTACCTGCAATGTGACCAACCAAAATTGAAGTGGCCGCACAAATTATACCTGGCATATTATGATGCTCAGCAAGCCAAAAACGGTTAAAGCCAAGCTCATCAGCACGTTGAGCGTATTTAGTACTTTTATGAAGAGTGTTAGTAACGCTGTCCCCTTTGATCATGGGGGCAAGTTCTAATAACGAAAAAGGAATGGAATTTAACAAAATAGCAGCTCCTAAAAATGCATGCTAATAATGGATTACATCATTAGCATAAAACACTTAAATGGGTCTGCTATTAGGTCAATTCAAGTTACGCAGTGGTATTAGAACAAAATAGGTATATGTTATTTTGCTCTAAGGTATTCAGGCAAGCTGTGCATCACGTTGGCGCAGCTTTTTATAGCCTTCTGAATCCACGCCTTTTTTCCAATACCCTGAGGAAAAAATATTACCGCGTGGTATATTAAATTGCTCTGTTAGCAGTGCTTTTGCTTTACGAACAAGCCCAGCTTCCAATGCCATAAATACAATGGGAGGCTCTGCTGTAATGTGCAAATTTTGAAGCGCGCTAAGTAGCGCCTCGTCAGCGTTGTCGGTAACAAGCCAATTAACATCGCGGCTTGTTTCTAAATCAATAATATCTTTTTCGGTGGGTACATGTACAAAGGCATCAATTTTTGAAATTAAAGGTAATTGCTGCACATACCCTTTTATTGCATTTACCGATGTTAAATCGCCGAGCAATACATAATGCGAATGCGCATAATTATCTAGCTTTTTAGGGCCAGGACCTGCAATACCTAACTCGTCGCCTACTTTTGCAATTTTAGCCCAGTCAGTTGCAGGGCCTTGGTGCATATTTATAACAAAATCAAGTGTTAGCGCGCCTGTTTGTGCATCTACATGCCTTATTGTGTATGATCGCATACAGGCTGTTTTTAAGTTAAAATCTACTTCACCATCTTTTGGAAATAGTACTTTTACATAGTTACCAATGTACTGTGAGGTTAAGTCGTTAAAATCTTCAGAGCCTACAACAATGCGCTGTAAATGCGGTGTGATTTGCTCTGTACTTAATACGTTGGCTTTGCGAACTTGTTTACTCATGTATTACCTCGTTTTACAAAACTTAGACTTTAATACCAACCTGCTATAAAAAGCAGGCATTGCACAACGCCCCATTGGTTGATAAAATCAACTATAACAAGTTAATTGACTTTGTCAACTATATTGAGAGTTCTATGAATACACCTTTATCAAATACGCTGTTTGAATTAATGCAAAATTACCGTGTAACAATTCGTGAAGCAATTAACGCAGGCGAACTGGGTATTAATGCTATGCACGTACGCTGCATACATATTATCGCGAACGTAAATAACTGTACGGCTAACGATATTGTTACTAAAACGCAGCGCGATAAAGCGCAAATAGCACGTTTAATTAAAGATCTTATTAGCTTAAATTTAATTAATAAACAGGCGAGTGAGCACGATAAACGCTGCTTTATTTTATCGCTCACAGAGCAAGGTAAAGTTCTTTTTGATAAGTTATTAGCCTCAGAGCAAAAAATAAATAATCAAATGTGTAAAAACTTAAACCCTCAACAAATCAAAGACTTTTTAGATACCGCACAACAAATGATCAAAAACATGGATTGATCAGCCATACATTCTTGGCATAACTTACACAAAACGCATATACTGTACACTTATACAGTATATGCGTTTTAGGTTGTGTTATGTTTGTCATTCCCATTTATATAGAAGCAGGCGTGTGTGGTTTTGAATCACCCGCAGCGCAGTACACCGAGCTAGGTGTAACCCTTGATGAGCTTTTAATAAAGCATCCAGATGCTACGTTTATTGGTATTGCATCGGGTAACTCTATGCAAGAAGTCGGAATTTTTGAAGGTGACTTATTAGTTATCGACCGTGCAGAGCCGGTAAAAAATGGTGACGTTATTGTTGCTAACTTAAATGGTCTTTTTGTATGCAAACTGCTTGATAAAACCAATGCGCGGCTGCTTTCAGCTTCCTCTTTACATAAGCCTGTACAACTCACCTCTGCAGACGAGTTTCAGCTCGAAGGCGTAGTAACGCTATCAATAAGAATGCACAGGCAAAGCCCAGAGTTACTAAAATGTATGCCTTAGTTGATGCTGTGTCATTTTATGCCAGTGCCGAAAAAGTATTCGACCCTGCTATTCGATCCAAACCCGTGGTTGTACTTACTAATAACGATGGCTGTGTATGCGCTATTTGCCCTATTGCTCGGCGCTTAAATATTCCTAAATTTGGCCCGTACTTTAAAGTTAAACATTTACTTGAGCAAAACAACGTTGTTATTCGTTCTAGCAATTACGAGCTTTATGCTGATTTAAGCGACAAGATGATGAATATTATTGGCCGCTTTTGCGATACACAACACATATACAGTATTGATGAATCGTTTTTGCACTTTAATGGCTACACATCATTAATTAAAGACTGGCACGAATACGGCCATACAATAAGGCGCGCAGTGTGGCGCGAAACGAAGCTTCCTGTAGGTGTAGGTTTTGGCCCAACCCCTACTTTAGCAAAAGCTGCTAACCACGCTGCTAAAAAGCTCAGTGGTTTTAATGGTGTAGCAGTAATAAATAGCGAACAAACTCGCCAAGCTATTTTACAAAGAATGAGCTGCGAAGATGTATGGGGAATAGGCCGGCGACTAGCTAAAAAGCTTAAAATAATGAATATACACACCGCCTGGGATCTTGCTCAGCAAAACCCTAAAGCAATGCGCCGTGCATTTAGTGTGGTTGTTGAACGTACTGTAAGCGAACTTAACGGGATAACATGTTTAAACTGGGATGATGTACGACAAGACAAGCGAGAGGTTTTTTCGACCCGTAGTTTTGGAGAGCGCATATGTGAGCCAACAGCCCTTAAAACGGCGCTAATTAACCATGTAACCACAGTGGCTAATAAACTAAGAGCGCAACGTTCGCTCACTCACCAGCTTTATATTTTTGCAGCCAGTGGCGCGCACGAAAATAGATATTATAAAAAGTCGTTTGTGTATAAGTTCCCCTCACCCACTAACGACACCTGCGTGATGGCTAATGCTGTATCTGAGGTATTTGATCAAATATACCAACCTGCAGTTAGGTTTTACAAGTGTGGTGTAGGCGCTTTAGAACTTACGTCACAGCAATTTCAACAAAGTGATTTGTTTAACCAACGTACTGACAACCCACAATTAATGAGTTGCCTAGATGCTATAAATACACGGTATGGGAAAGGAATGCTTAGTTTAGCTAGTAGTAAATTAAATGACCGGTGGCACATGAACCGTGATTTTTTGTCGCCACAGTACACCACGCGTTGGCGCGATATCCCTAAAATATACTGCGAATGATTTACTACTTACTAGATGCTTTGTTTACTTTCATCTGCTTTTTTAAATGTGCACTCTACACTGGGTTTGCTCAATGTGTACTTGAGTGTGTTATCAGCTAAAAATCGGATACTTTGGCTAATTGTTTTTTCGTTTATTGCATCTTCACAACGGCTCATTCTTAAACCGTTTTCAAGGCCATCACTTTTATATTTAAGTGTGCTGGTTATAAAACAAAAGTTTGGTTTTTTAATGGTTCGGGTACCATTGTGGAGCGATCCAAATATAATTTGCTTACCTAGTTTAAAACCCGCACTTGCATCACTTTCATCTGTCAAACTCAAATTACTATTAACACATAATCCAGAATTAGCCGACACAACTTCGTAGGCTCCCAATTTTGACTTTAAAAGCGGTATAAATCGTGTTTTATTACTCGGCTCAGAAAAAGCATTTGCACTTGTAAAAGCGACAGTTAATAAAGCGAGTGTTAAATATTTCATTTCGTGGGTATATCCTCGTGAGTCAGCGTGTTAAATAATAGCAAAATGCCTAATCACTTAGCTTTTATAACTTTTAACAACTATAACAGAGATTTACTATAAAAGGAGAGAAGTCGTATTCAGGAACCAAGGCGTGAGCAGCTAGCGGAAGCTTTGCTCGACTATTACTTATCTTACATGTGTAAGCCAGTAAGGTAACGCAGAAGCAATTACCGAGCTCACTAGGTTACACACCTCGTGCCGCGATTAAATCCCTCTAGATTGAATACGTTTAAATCCACAAAGATTCCTCCTAGATACTGCATTACAAACCGTTTTGCTGTTAAGTACTTTAGTTAATACGTACTTAAACAACAAAACGATTTATATCAATGCACTTACCTGTAAGGAGACATTGGGCTCATTAAATTGTTTAGGTAGTACAAAAGTTACTGTTTATTTTATTGCCAGTACTTTGCAAATAATAAAGGGTAGCTTTGCTTTAAAAACTTAGGTTTGTCTTTAAAACGTTTACCTTTGGGTTCATCGCTGCCTGATGGAATAAACGGCAATTCGTCTTCGCTGCGTTCTTCAAATAATAAACCGGCTATTAAATCATACTCATCAATGTACGGATAAGGCTGCTCGTTTAAATAATAAACAGGTGTACACTGCGCTATCGAGTCAGCATTTTCTAAGGCGTTTTCAAATACTGTTTTACCGCGAGAAATTAACCAACATCTAAACTCGCTAAAACCGTAATCGTCATTACACCCAGCCATTACAAAGGCGGCGCCAAACAAATCCCAGGTAAAGCATTTGCGCATATGTATGCCAAAGTGCTTATCAAAATCAATAAGGTGTTGATCGCTTAAATCATTAAGTTTAGTTTTTAGGTTATCGCTCACACTTTGCGGATCGAGCCCTAAATCAGGCGTGGTTACTAATTCCCAAAAAGCCTGTTCTGTTAACGCTGCCATTATAAAATCTCTTTTACTCGGCCAACTTGACCATCTTCTAAACGTACTTTAATACCGTGCGGGTGATTAGGTGATTTTGTTAAAAGACGCTCAACAACACCTTCGGTTAATGTACCGCTGCGTTGATCTTCTTTTAATACAATATTTACTGTTATGCCTGGTGAAATTTGCGAACGCGTAGGAACGGCCATAATTGAAACCTTTAAAGTAATTTATGTAATTATAAACATCACTGTGCTGTCAAACCAACTAAACCACTATTAATTGGCGAAAAATAAGATATGTGCTGGTTTAATATTCAGTTTAATACTTGCTAGCTGATTTAGTATAATATCTTTTAATTCGTCAAGCTGGGGTTTTGCACTTTCAAGAGCTATATCATCATTAAAAAAGCACTGCACTTTTAACGTGTTTGTTTCGTTATTTAAATCCACTGAATGCGTTAAATAGTGAAAGCCAAATACGGTTTCTTTTATTGTTTCACACGCAATAGTCAATACTGAGCGAATTTGCTTATCGCGTTGTTTTTGAGTTTTAGTCATAAATGTACTAGCGCTACTTATTTAGTCTGGGCTTGCTGCTGCTTTTTAAACTCTTCGTAATTAGAGTCCTGTTTATTTAAGCATTCGTAATATTCTTTATCCGCTTTATAGTTGCACTCATCAAGACGTGCAGATTGAACTTCGTGAAAACGTGCATCAGAGCTGCAACCAGCCAAAATACAAAATCCGATAATAAGTAATGCGCTGTTTTTTAGTTTATTGATAAACATTAAATTTCCTTACACTTTCGATATCGAAAAAGCGTTAAAATATTATTGTATATTAGCGTCCTAAAATTTTAATTTTCAAAGGTTCTACTATTATTTTTATGTAGCGATGCTAACAATTGCCAGCTAACGACATAAATACTCTATCAGTCCTCAAAATCTTGTTTCCGCGCTTCTGACAATGCTGATGCTAGTAACCCGGTCGGTACAGCAACAATACCAAGACCTATTGTTAGAATAAAGAATGTAAATATTTTCCCTCCGACAGTAACCGGATACATATCGCCATACCCAACCGTAGTTAAAGTTGTTACGGACCACCAAAGAGAATGAAATACAGAACTAAATTGTTCTGGTTGAGCATCACTTTCGCAGTAGTAAATACCTACAGCAGATAAATAAAGCATAATAGCAGCAACAAAACCAAAAAGAATTAGTTCTTCTTTAGCTATTACTAACGCTCTATGAAAACGTTTAATTGCTTGATTATATTTAAATAACTTTAAAATTCTAACTAGCCTTAAGAGCCTAAAAATACGAATAGATCGTAAGTCATAACCAGTAGATAGGTAAAAAGGGAGGATAGCTAATAAATCAATTAAACCATAAAAACTAAAAATAAATTTTAACTTTTTTTTAGCTACCAAACATCTTAGTATGTACTCAAAAGAAAAGATAACGACTGTAATTATTTCAACAAGATAAAGAATCCATTTTAAATTTTCAGATAAATTAGGTAATGTATCGATAGAAAAAGTAACAAGTGAAACTATAATTAAGAATTGAATTAGTAAAGCGAAAACCTTTCCTCGTAATGTATTAGTATTATCTAATAAATCTGTAAAAAAATCTTTTCCTACCACCGCTACATCCTTTAGACAAGTTTCAAGTTAGCAGTTTAACATAAATCGTTATTAAAATTCTATCAACATGATTTTATTAAATAATTAATAAGAGTAATTTAATCTCCTTCATTATTAGCAAGTTCGCTATTACTTGAGTTTTCGAAAGAAACGACGTTATCGACCTTCATGCTAAAGGCATCAAAAAATGCGTTTTTTAGTACAGAAATAACAGCTTGGAAAGTCGAAACATCCGTATTATCTAGTTGACCTTCAATAGGAATGCGTGCAGCAACAAGTTTAGATTCATCGTTTTCGAGTATAGAGCCGAGTAAATCAACACTGCCTTCAAATATGGCAGTAAATATGCCGTCGTCATCTTTTTCTATATCTTCGCGCCACGAAAAAACACGCAAGTTTTGAACGCCCGCTTTTACATAACCATTTAAGTTATTGTCTTTAGCCACAAGTTCCATAGCGCCATCAATACCCCCTGCTTCAATATCAAACGGTGTATACACTTTAAATACAGTGTCTAAATTTTTAACTGAAAAGCGCTGTACCTCTGCATTAAAATCAAAATTAGCGTGCTTGCTAAAAGGGTCTAATTTGCCATTAAGCTTTAATGCCGCCTCCCCCATTAACGCCCCCTCTACGTTTAGAGTAGTCACAAGTGTTTTTGATAGGTTTTGCGCATTCGTTATGTTTTCAATTCTGGCATTGATATTTGATATAAAAGTGGGATTTTCACCCTGACTAGTTGCATTAACTAGGGACAACTTACCTTGTTCAATAGTTAAGGTATCGATTGAGAACAACACTAAATCGTTGGCGAGTCCGATCCAAGTTGTTTCATCTTTTACACGTTGATTTTGCTCTGCTGCATTTGGGTTTTTATCATAAATAACAATTTCGGGGCGCATAAAAGCCATATTTGTTACCAGATTCCCTTTTAAAAGCGCCGACCATGCAAGTGAAAAATCAAGTGTTTTTACCGCAAGTAAAGGTCTAGGTGCTGTGGTTGCGTTAGTAGCGTAAATTTCTACATCGTCAATGGCATAAGCGCCACGATATAAAAACAAATCTACATCACCTATATGTCCCGTAATACCTTGTGTATGTTTTAGCTGGTAATTTACATACTGCTGCACTGCATAAGGCGCAGCTATTCTGAGGGTAATTAGCAGCAATACAATTACGACAAGAAAGTTGAACCATTTACGGTGTAATGAATTTAAAAATGAACGCATTGTAATTTCCTTTATTTCCACCTACAAAGCAGTATTTTAAACATGTAAAAACTACGCAATTTTGTAATAGCAGTACATATAATGCGAGTAAAATACGTATTCTATAAGGTTTGTTGTAGTTAGCTGGTTAATATGGGAATTACAGCAAATGATGTACCAGTTTATAAAGCCCGATTTATAAACTGGTAAAGCAGGTTAAATAAAAAGGGTTAGCAAATTGCTAACCCTGAAAAATAAAATTTACTAACAATGTTTACTCATCATCAATAATAATGCGTAACATGCGGCGCAATGGCTCTGCGGCGCCCCATAACAGCTGATCTCCCACTGTAAACGCGCTTATGTATTTAGGGCCCATGGCTAATTTACGAATACGGCCAACAGGAATACTTAATGTCCCCGTTACTTTAACTGGGGTTAAGTCAGTAGCGCTAATTTCGCGCTCATTTGGAATAACTTTAACCCATTCATTATGCGAGGCTAAAATTTCTTCAATTTTGTCTACGCTAATATCTTCACGTAGTTTAATGGTCATTGCTTGGCTATGACAGCGCATTGCACCAATACGTACACATAAACCATCAATTGGCACTGGTTGCTTAGAAGAGCCTAAAATTTTATTGGCTTCAACCTGCGCTTTCCATTCTTCTTTAGATTGACCACTTGGCATAGGTACGTCAATCCACGGAATTAAACTGCCTGCTAATGGCACACCAAACTGGTCTTGTGGCAAATCACTTGAAGCCATTTTTTCGCTTACTATCTTATCAATTTCTAAAATAGCAGAGCTTGGGTTATCTAGTTTATCTGCGACACTTGCATGAATAGCGCCCATTTGTGCAATAAGCTCTTTCATATTTCGTGCACCGGCGCCCGACGCCGCTTGGTAAGTCATTGGGCTTACCCATTCAATTAGGTCTTGCTCAAATAAACCACCTAATGCAAGTAGCATTAGCGATACTGTACAGTTACCGCCCACAAACGTTTTAACGCCTTGCGCTAAGCCTTGTTCAATAACATCTTTGTTTACAGGATCCAGCGCAATAATGCTATCGTCACTCATTCGAAGTGCTGAAGCGGCATCAATCCAGTAGCCATCCCAACCAGATTCTCTAAGTTTTGGATATACGGAATTGGTGTAATCGCCGCCTTGGCAAGTAACAATAATATCCATTTTAGCAAGTTCGCTAATGTCACTTGCATCAAGCAATGGTTTTGCATCGCCTGCAATGTCCGGTCCTAACTGACCCGCTTGCGAGGTGGTGAAGAAGGTAGTGTCGATATGGGAAAAATCACTTTGTTGCTGCATACGTTCTAATAACACGGAGCCTACCATGCCACGCCAACCGACTAATCCTACTTTTTTCATTGTTTTTTCCACTGTTTTGTTCATAAAAGATGCCTTAATACATTAAAAATTAAATTCATTGCGTGAGATTTAATTTTCATTAACGTCAAAATAACACCACCAGCCCCCTAAAACTAGTGAATAAAGTAGAACTCAAATTTTTTTCATAGTGTAAAAAATGCAAAGGCATGCAGTGCTTATTTTAAACTTTAATAAAAGCTTAACCTTGTTGAAACTTATATTTACCACGCTTAATAGACACATTGAATAAAGATGTTTTGTGTAATTCTACATTCAACTAAAGGAAAAGATAATGAAGACATTCACTCTTGCTCTACTTACTTTAAGTTCAGTATCACTTAATGTATTTGCAGATACTACGCTTTCAGCAAGCACAATAACGCTAAAAGAAAATGAAAAAGTATCCTTTGAGCGCGCAGAAATAAATATGGAACAGCAACAAGGTATATTGGTAAATACTGCAACAACCTATTACGCACCACAGGTTTGGATAAATGGGCGCTTAGAGCTGTTTTTTGTGGGTTCTACAAATGGAAATCAATTTTGTGAAGAGCGTGGTCACAATCAAGAAATTTCTGGAAGCACAATTACCTGCGGAGAGGATGAAAGCGCCTACGGAGACTTCGATTGGTATAACCAATCATGGGGCATGAAAAGTACTGGTAGTAAAAACCAATGTTATCAGCTCTATGCAACTATAAAGTGCAAATAGAAAAAATATTGACACAAAAAAGCCCCGTTAAATAACGGGGCTAATCGGTAACTATGGTTATTATAATTCCCTTCCTTGGGCAAAGCTATGCGTTAAAATTGATACTTATACTCAACCGAAAACTCAGTTCCTTTTTCCTTAGAACGAGTTAATACTCCATCCGCTTCAATTTTTTGATCTTGGCCTAAAATATTCAACACTTTAAACTTAATGCTCGAATTGAAATCAGGGAAGTAAGTATAGTTTAAGTCTACAGAATGAAATGGCTGCTCCATCCAATCCTCTTGACCTTCAATACCCGGTATAATGATACGTTCACCAAATACATTATAAATAATTGTCGCAGCATGCTCTCCACTTGGCGCATCGTAGCCTAACTGCATATTTACCACGTATTTAGAGTGTCCGGTTAAACGTCTCTTTGTATTTGTTACAGCAGCTGAAACCCCTGTTTGATCCACAATTGCTTGTCGATCTAACTTTATTTCAGAATCACTTAATGTAACATTACCACTTAAAAAGATATCTTGGCCGATACCACCTAAAAAAGTAAAATCTTTTAGGTAATCAAATTCAATGCCTGCTACATAACCTTCCTCAGCATTCGCTATTCGTACTAATGGAGGACCGTCTTGAGAAGGTGATTGCACTGATTCAATAGGGTCAGTCATATCTTTATAAAATAAACCTACTGAAAAGTTTTCACCTGTATCGTAGTAATTTTCCCATCGGAAATCATAGTTTTTGATTTGTGTTGTACGCAGGCCCGGTGTTCCCCCTACTGGATATTCTGTAAGTGGATCAATATATGTTGATTCTGAAATCTCACGTAAATCAGGGCGTACAACTGTTTCACCATAGCTTAAACGATATTGGGTTTCATCATCATAAACATATGTAAATGCTAACGCACCATAAACATCATCTTCTTGAAAAGCTAAATCTGCAAGCTCGTCGTACTCAATTGATGAGTCAAGACCCCCTGTAAATGGATCTAAAGGGACAGACACTTGCCTAAAGTCTTCCCAACGAATACCACCACTTATACGCCATTTATTATTAAAGAAAAAATCTGCTTCAAAATAATAAGCATCCGTTTTTTGAGCCGACCTATAATCATCACCGGAAACAGTCGTATCATTTAAAATAGGTAAATTAAGCTGAGCATTAGCAATTACATCGTCAGATAAAATGCTGTTTAATTTATTGCCATTTAAATCTACACCGCTAAAGGCACGCGTATTAATGTCAAAACGACGATTAGACGCTGAACGTTCTTTTGATATAAAATCAGCACCTGATTTTAATTCAATATCAACGCCATCAAGCATAATAGGGAACGTGAAGTTAAACCCGTAATTCTCTACTTCATCATTTAAATCTTGATACGTATAGCGTGCTGCCGTTGTTGCATTAGTTAAAGCGATTTCATTTTGAACATCATAATTACCATCTTCGTTTTCATCAGTAACAATAAATCGCGTTGTTAAGTTACCTGGTGCATAACGATTTGAACGACCATTAGAGTATTTCCAATCAAAGCCTGCAAAGTTTAACCAATCAAACGTATGCGTGCCTTTAATCTGATTTACAATTAACTCACGCTCTTCGTAGCTAATATCGTAAGAACGAATGCGTTTGTTATCCGATTGATTGTTGTTCTCATCAATACCTAACCGGTCTCTAACTTTGTCTTCAGTATCGCGAAGTATCAGCGAACTAATATCAATACGATGTGACTTATCGTACTCAATACCAAAATTAAACATCCCAGAAAGCTTTACGTTATGCTCACTAGAGGTCACTTTGTCATAACCTCGCGTAAGCGCAGCAGTAGACTCCCCTAAACGGAAATCTTGCCCTTGGTATTCTTCACCTACAAAATATTTATTATCGTAACTTACAGCAGATAAAAACCCATAACGCCAATCACCTGACTCAAAGCTATTACCAAGTGTTACAGTAAATTTAGTATTTGGGTCTAAACTTGTTTCAGTTGGGTCATAATCTCTATTTAAATCAAGTGCCAATGCACGACTTTGCTCAGGTGTAACATCATCAATTGATTGACCTGATTTATAAATAGCTTTAATCGAATCGGGCATTTCACGTGTGCCGTCATCAAAACCATACCAATCATCAGAACCGCCATTGTATTCAAGGCCATCATCAAAATTGTTGCTGTTGTAACCTAACTGACCTGTAACATCAAAAACAAACTGATTCGGAATACTTTTTAATCTTATATCTACATTACCACCACCAAATGAAGCAGGCATTGATGGTGAATAAGATTTTTGTACTGATAAGCTCTCGATTATACCTGCAGGAAATAAATCCAAAGGGATAACTGAACGTGTTGGATCAGGACTTGGCACTGCAGCACTATTTAATTGCGTACTCGAATAGCGCTCGCCTAAACCCCGTACATATATAAACTTACCGTCAACTAATGTAAGACCCGTTACACGGCGCAAAGCGCCCGCAGCATCGCTGTCACCACTACGGGATATTTGCTCTGCTCCCATGATATCGGCAACAAATGCTTGTTGCTTACGCTCTTCAAGTACAGCCGTTGCAGTGCCTTTTAAACGACTAGCACTAACCACAACTTCTTCGAGTACAGCTTCATCATCAACTTCAGCAGCATTAACTGACATGCTTAGACTACATAAAATTGCGGTACTTAAAGCTGATAAACTAAAATGTTTGGAAAATTGTTTCATGTTTACCTCTATCTGATATAAAACAGAAAGTTATAAAAAGGTGTTAAACAAATTTAACACCTGTTCTTACTGTGTTATTCCAGACCTACAGTCCAACCAGCGGTCCAATCATTAGTACTTGAAACTGCACCTATATGGTCAGTAGTATCAAAGAAGCTATCGATTGCCTTTACATCTGTTGGAACTGTTGTATCTATTGTAAAAATACCATTTACAACATCAGGTTGTCCTGTTGCAACTAGATTACCTAAGGTTGTCGTCCACCAGTTTTGCGTATCAAAAGTAACGCCACTTGGGTCTTTAAAGTTTTCTGAGCAAGCAATAACTGAAGACTTAATCAATAAAGTTCCGTCGTTGGCATTATTCACTGTTTCGCTTTCAGTAAATAACGGGGTTCCAGAGTCATCTTTTGCAATACCTTCAATTTCTAAACACTCACCCATCCCTACTGGACCGGTAACAATAGTGTTATAGATTTGAGCGCCTGTGCCTTCACGGAAATACATACCTTCACTATCATCTTCACCATCAAAGGTATTACCTATGATAGTTAAGTTAGCAATAGTCGGATTTGATTTAGGTAATTTTGACGGTGATTTACCATCGTTATCTGATTCAATACCACGGTTTGCATCCGAATTATCAGCAGCTTGCTTTACAAGTACATGTTGTAATTTACCTTGGAATCCATTATCCCAGTCAATACTGTCATCTTGAATACTTGTAAGCACAACGTATTTTGCTTGAACGTTACCACCAAAAAACTCTATTCCATCATCTGCATTTTGGTGAACCTGTAAGTATTCAACGGTTGTACCAGAGCCAACACCGCCAAAAGTAATACCGTTTATTTCATTACCCGGTGAAAGTAAGTAGCCACCATTCATTACGCGAACATAACGCAAAGTACCTGAGTTATCAGTCGTCTCTGTACCACCAAATACCGCTCCACTTTCTACGCCCTCTACTTGAAGAGCACAATCACCAGTATCTGGGCATTTGTTAGACGGGGCATTACCAAGAAGCACTAAACCGCCCCATTGTCCTGCAGCTGTTGCTTCGCCAGCTACATCTTGACTAGATGTAAACGAAATAGGCTTATCTTTTGTGCCGTTAGCTTCTATTTTAGAATCACGACCAACAACTAAATAATCTTTACCGTTTCTACCATAAACGGTAACACCAGGTTCAATTGTCAAAGTAGCAGAGTCTGTTTTATCACCCCCAACGAATACAGCGCCGTCAAGTGCATAAAGGTTACCAGCGGTTAGTGTTAAATCAGTGGTAATACGACCCGATATTTCACACGTTGTCGTTGTGCCATCACCTGGTGAAATTGAAGTTGTTCCTGTAGGGCAACCTGCAACGGCTTCAGGTGCGGTAACAATTCCGCCACCATAACCAAATGCCCAGCCTTCACGCCAATCATCAGAATCATTCAATGCACCCGCAAAATCAACTGTGTCGAAAAATGCGTCAACGGTATTAGCAACATCCTGACCAGCACCTAACAAAGGAGAGCCGGCAATAGGCTGACCATTAACACCTAGCATAGGTTTGTCATTAATAACGTTACCAGATTGCGCCGTAAACCACCCTTCTAACGCTAAAAGTACTGAACCATCTGCACCTTTAGGGTCTTTAAAGTTTTCACCATTAGTACAAGACATAAAAGTGTTTTGCATTAATATAGTGCCATCGTTAGCATTATTTACTGTTTCGCTATCAGAAAATAAAGCCGTGCCATCATCGGCCAATGCAATACCTTCAAGCTCTAAACACTCACCCATTTCATCAGAGCCTGTGATCACTGAGTTGTATAGGTGTAAACCCGTGCCTTCACGTAAGTAAATACCTTCAGCATCGTCTTCACCATTAAAGTTATTACCAACAATGGTTAAATTAGAAATCATAGGCAACGATTTTGGATCTTTAGAAGGGATTTTACCGTCGTTATCAGCTTCAATTCCTCGGTTTGCATCTGTAGAGTTTTTATCTTGCTCGACGTAAACAAACTGCATTTTTCCTTGGAAGCCATTATCCCAGTCAATGCTATCATCATCGATACTTGTTAAAACAACGTGTTTTAGATTAACCGCGCCACCAAAAAATTCAACGCCATCATCCGCATTATTATGAACTTGTAAGTAATCAACTGTTGTACCAGAGCCTACCGCACCAAATGTAATGCCGTTTAACTCATTACCAACAGAAAGTTCAAAACCCGCATTTTTAACGACTACGTATTTAAGAGTACCTGAACTATCAGTGTTATCAGTACCGCCAAACACAGCACCAGACTCAACACCTTCTACTTGAAGTGCACAATCGCCTTCAGCAGGACATTTATTTGAAATACCATTGCCTAATAACACCATACCGCCCCATTGACCTGCAGCAGTTGTTTCACCTAAAACATCTTGCTTAGATGTAAAGATAATTGGGTCGTTTTTAGTTCCTGACGCTTCAATTTTTGAGTCGCGACTAACAACAATGTAATCGCCTCCATTATTACCAAAGACGACAGCGCCTGGCTCAATAGTAAGCGTTGCACTTTCTGCTTTATCTTTACCAACAAAAACAGCGCCATCAAGTGCCCAAATTGCATCAGTTGAAAGTGTTGTATCTTGTGTTATGACACCAGAAAGAACCTGAACAGTAACAGAACGACCTAAGGCAGTAGATACCTCAGTTGATAAACTTTGGCTAAATGTACCGGGTAACTCTTCAGCTGTTGGTGGTGTTGGATTTGTAGGTGAAGTTGGTTGTTCAACCGTTTCTTCAACATTTAGATTTATATCACCGCCACAGCCGGCTAATGTAATTGCAGTAGCCACAAGGCTGACCTTGAATAAGTCAGATAATTTCATTGTTCACTCCGTTAAAGTATTTAATTATTTTGTTAGCGCTTTATTAAACTCAAGTCACCTTAAGGCACTTTTTAATGCATTAAGGTCACTTGAGTTCTTAGCTGCGACTACCTTACGGGAGCTGTATGACAGAGCCGTTACACTTTAATAAACATAAGATGACAAAGTTATTCTCATAAATTTCAAATGGTTAATTAAAAAAAACAAAAAAAACCGCCAAAAATAAATTTAAGGCGGTTTGCATAGTGCGATTATGAAATAGCTTGACGTGTATACCTGTTACCGAATAATCACGCTAGTTAAAAGTTAAAGTAACGCTGTTCTGAGTGTTTCTGCATGTACTTTTTCACGCTTCACATATTTGATCCATTGCTGTGCTAAACGCTGTGACTTTTTATGCTTTTGGGCTTGTTCGAACGCTAAAATTGATGCATCAAAATTTTGTAAATTGTACTGCGCCATTCCCAAAGCAACAAAAGCGTTTGATTCAAAATCAAGGTCACCTTTATCAAGCGCTTTACGCGCAGCATCGGCAGCTTTTTCAAACTGCTCAGTATTTACATACACTTCGGCTAAACGTTGGTCGTACTTACCACTTGGCGATAAATCAGCCGCCTTAGCAAAATACGTGATTGATTTTTCATCTTCTTTTGCCTGGATCATCGCCTCAGCAACAAAAGCATAATTTTTTGCAGTTTGCTCTGCAATTCCAGCATCTATAGCTTTACTCATAACAGTGGCGGCTTTATACGCTAAGCCATTATATAAATACACCTGAGCCAATTGGCGTAAATCAGATTTAGAGGTTAAAAAACCTTGCTGATACGCGGCTTCAATAACACTAAGCTGTTGCCTTTCTTTCCCTAATTCACCATACATACCCGATAACTGAACCCAGTATTCAGGTTTGTTGTAAAGCTTTACCATACGTTCCAATACATCAACCACTTTATCTGTTTGGTTAAGCGAGTAATACATTGCACGCTGTAAAACTAGCCAATTTTCTTTAGGTGTTTTACCTTCACTATCGCTTAGAGTAATTGCTTGGGTAATATAATTAAGGCCTTGCTTAAAATCTTTTAACTGATAATAGGTTTGTGCTCGCAATACATAATAACCATCAGTAATTGGTTTAGTATTAATAGCATCCCATTGGTCTAAAAATGCAATCACTTTTTCATAGTCACTATTAGCCATTGCCAATTGAGCTAAACTGAACGTCGTGCTCACACGCAGTGATTCTGGGATACCTTCCTCAGCAACTACTTTTTCAAACGCTGCAATAGCTTTTGGTAAGTCATTTTCATTGTAATATATGAAACCATAAAAATTATGCATCATCGCAATTTCGTACGAGTTCATACTCGATGAGCGCTCATTTATGCTATCAAGTGCTTCAAGTCCTGCCTTAACATCGCCATCATCGGCGAGCTTTTGTGCACGTGCCAGCTGGCTGTATACTTTTTCACGTAAAGCTGGCACACGTTTAGTTTTTTGCTCTTGCGCCGCATTGGCTGTAGCTACATCTACACTGGGTAAAATGCTCAGTGCACTAGGAGTAATAATACTTGTACTTATCGCTACGGTACAAAACAGTGTTAATTTTAAAAGTTTTGCCACAGGTCGTAATGTTGTCATTGATTTCATAATCGCCTCGCTTTTCGAACCATTTACTCGTAGATTTAATTAATCGCTAAATTAACCACTGATCTGGAAAGAAATTTTGTTCTGAACACCCGCAACTTCAACAGCTTCACCATTAACTACGCGCGGTTTGTATTTAAATTTAAGGGCTGCATCCATTGCAGCTTTATCAAATAGTGACTCAGGCTCTGCTTTTAAAACGTGGGGCTCACGCACAGTACCTTGTTTAGTTACAGTGAATTCAACAATAACGTAACCCTCAATACCACGTGACAATGCACGGCGCGGGTAAACTGGAGCTACTTTTACTATCGGTAAATATTCTCCATCACTTGAGTCCAGCGATAAGCCACCTGATAAATTGACGTCCGCATCAACATTGGCACCAAAGTCAAAGTTGTTAGCATTTGCATTAGCATCACTACTTTGCATTTGCGGTGACTCCATTGGTGGAGGCGGTTCTTTTGGTGTGGGTGGCTTTTGTGGTTTACGTTCTTTTTTTTGTACGCTTTCTTCTTTTTTAAGCCTTACAAAATCAAGTACGTTCCCTTTAGCGGGTTCACTCATCGCTCCATCGCCACCAGTTATAAGTGCTTGCATGCCTAAAAAAAGCATGAAAGTCACTACACCAGCTATAATTAATGCTACTAAATAACGCATTGCTAACCCTTATGCTTCTTGAGCTGCAATCGACACATCAAACACACCTGCGGCACGTGCTGCATCCATTACCTTTATCAATGTATCTGTTGTAGATTTTTTGTCTGCCTGAATTACAACACTGCCTTGAGGGTTTTCAGCTTTTAAACGCTCAATGTTTGCTTGAACAGCTCGTATATCAATTTGACGTTTATTGATCCAAATCTCACCTTTGTCTGAAATAGCCACTAGTATGTTTGCACGTTCCTTTTTTACAGCTGTTGCAGCTTCTGGACGATTTACATCAATACCAGCTTCTTTAACAAACGATGCTGTCACAATAAAGAAAATAAGCATTATAAAAACAACATCTAACATAGGTGTCATGTTTATTTCTTCTGCTTCATCTTCTTGCATTAAATTACCTAAAGGGGCTCTCATTTTTTATTCTCCTAGGATAAGCGAACTTGTAAGGTGCTTATCAAAATTTATTTAATGGTCTAACACCATGCTGTCTTCAAGAAGCTCTACTTCGCGCTTAGCTTTACGTTGTAAGTACGTTGAGGCAAACACTCCTGATAACGCACCTACCATACCTGCCATTGTTGGAATAGTTGCTTTAGATACACCTGACGCCATTGAGCGAGCACTACCGGTACCTGTAATTGCCATAACATCAAATACTTCTATCATTCCAGTTACCGTCCCTAATAAACCGAGTAGCGGGCATAACGCCACCATCACATTAATTAAAGGCAAATTGGTATTAAGGCGCATACTTGCTCGCGAGATCATAGCTTGACGTATTTGTTCAGCATTCCAGCTATTACGCTCATCACGAATAGTCCATGTGCTTTTAACACCTTTTTTATAACTGCGAAAACCATTGAAAAAGTAAATAAATCGCTCGAGTATCAATAACCACATCGCGAAGATTAACACCCCGATGACCAACAGGACTTGGCCACCGGTGTCGAGAAAATCACGGATAGCATTGATTGAATCAATCAATAGCACCATGGTTTATGCTCCCTTCTCGCTTCGCTCTGCGATAATACCTGCGCTCTGCTCTTGTAAAATAAGCAGTAACCCTTTTGAACGTGTATTAAGCAGCGTATATATGAACACAGTAGGAATCGCGACAACTAAACCTAGGACCGTTGTTACTAGTGCTTGTGAAATACCACCCGCCATGAGTTTTGGGTCGCCTGTGCCAAATAAAGTAATTGCTTGGAAAGTATTTATCATACCGGTTACCGTACCTAATAAACCCAATAACGGTGCAACAACAGAGATGATTTTAATGAGAGTAAGGTTACGTGTTATTTTTGGCATTTCACGTAGAATAGCTTCGCTTAATTTTAGTTCAAGCGTGTCGTAGGCCACATTTGGATAGTCGTCTTTTACTTTCATAACACGACCCAGAGGATTGTCATCTCGCGCTACATTATCTTTTAGCTGACGACGAATTTTGCCACCAACAAGTAATAAAGATACAAAGCGTTCTATCGCAATCAACAGTGCAAGTAAACCTACACCTAAAATAACATAACCAACCGCACCACCTTGGTGTACTTGCTCGGCAGTATCTGGGGCTTGTACTAATAAACCTAAAATTGAACCGCCTGTTGGGTCAAGTGCAAACTGAACTGCACCACTTTTAGCATTTTGTAGATCACTCGCTGTTGCGGTAAAACGTGAAACAGGCTGACGAGTAAGTTCACTTAACGTGTTTGTACCTGGATTGTACTCTAAGTATTTACCATTTGAGATTAAATTAAATGCACCAACACGAAGTACTTCTTGCTCAGCCTTGTTACCACCTTCGACTATGACGGTGGTATTAAAGCGACTTACTTTGCCCTGCTCAGTCATTTCACGTTGTAATTCGTACCATACTTTTTCAATATCTTCGATTGATGCAAGTTTAGACGTCGACCCCATTTTTTGGGCTAACTCATCCATAAATGCGCTGCGACCAGGGATTTGCGCCGATACGACAGATGTCGCAAATTTATTACTCGAATCACCAGCAACCTGCTGTAATACACCAAATAGTTCTTTAAGTGAGCCCATACGCTTTGATAAGGTATCCGTTAAATTGGCTAATTTAACTTCATTTTCTTCAAACTGCGTTTCCAGTCGCTCTGACTCTACAAGCATTTGATTACGTTTTGCTTGTGTGTTTTTTAACATCTGCACTTGTTCATTTTGACGCGTTGCAAACGCTTGCTCTCGTTGTTGGTTTTGTACGCTTTGGGCTGATTTCCCCTCTTCTAACGTTTTAAGTAATGAATCAAGGTTCATTGGCTCAGCGGCTAAACTCGAACCGGTAAAGCTAAGGCTTGCAACGAATAAAGCCATTTTTGTCATTTGAGTAAACAATTTCATTTTCAACCTCTTATTCTGCTGCATGTACTGGCAGAGTTAGCATATCTGGGGCAAGTTGTTTACGCGCTATGCGCAAACCTTTGTTAATTTGACTTATTGTCGAATCAGGCAGTGCTGCAAACGATTTCGTTTCTATATTCCAGCTACCTGCTTGTTTGCCATCACGTGTTAAGTAAATAAGTTCTAAACGGCCTATGCGTAAGAAATCAACTTCACGTTCTTTGCCACTAACTTCTAACAAAGCGGTGTACGCTTCGATTGTACGGCCGTAATCAACTTCTACTTGGTACGCTTCGAGAACACGACGAAACTTTTCGCTTGAAGTAATATCAGCACGATCCATCATCGTTTTTAAAGACGTTAAGCGTTTTGCACGTTCATCTTGTAAAAATGGCACATCAAGAGATATGAACTGTTCAAGACCAGTGATCATGCGCATCATTAAAGGTGTTATTTGACGTTCAATAATCGAAACCTGATCCATTGATAAATTCAATGATTCCATTTCTTCGATTTGATTATTTAATTGCTTAGTTAGCTGAGAGTTGTAAACTGCTAAGCCGTCAATTTCTTTATTTAGGGTTTTAAATTGCTGTAAACGTCCCTGCATTGAATCTGCAATCTTGTCTATTTTTGTTTGTGATTGCGCAGCGGATATATTAATTTCACTGCTTTTATCAATAACCTTATTTAAATCGTTTGCCTGTACTGCTGCACTTGCGGCCACAATACCAGCTAAGATTAATGGTTTAACGCCTTTCATCGCATACACCTTCACTCGTTAATTAGCAGATTTGCTAGTTTATTTTTCAAGGCCAAAAACTTTGTTAGACAAATAATTTATGGCTTGAGATTTCCAATGAGCAGAAGTTTATAGATAAAACATGACAGGGATGTTGCGCAAAAAAGTCTATTTTATGACAACTGAAACAATTAAGACTTAAAAGGAAGGAGTGAGCATTTGTTGAGCAAACACACACAATAAAGAGATAAATTAATCTAACAGTTTAATAATTTGATTATACGTGTGGCGCCAGTCTTTATAATTAATCTCAATTGAATACAGCTTATCCTCACGAAGAAATACTAAAGATGGGAATCCATGAATAGGTAAACTCCGTGTATATTGTAATTCAGCTTTGAGTTCATTATTAACTTCATCTGATAGGAAAGCGACGGTAAATTCATTTTTATTTAAACCTATTTGTTCAGCTAAACAAATTAAAACACTATCATCTGACGGGTTTTGTGCATTTAAATAATAAGCATGTTGAATTGCTTCAATCATTTCACTTTCTTTATTTTTTTTTCGTGCAATTAATGCAGCTCTACATGCTGGGTATGTTGAACGTCTTGGTTGGTTTTTCTGCCAAAATTCGAAATTAAATTGTGTGCCTAATTCGCTCTCTATTTTATGCCATATACTTTCAAGCCGCTCTTTCATATTTTGCGTCATTGCAGTTTGGCTATCAGGGGCTAAACCACCTACTTTATATTCAACCGTCAGTTTATTTTCAAGCTCAGCTTTTAATTTAAGCCAGGTTGGTGTGTAGCCCCAACACCAGCTGCACATTGGGTCATGGATATAAATAAGTTTACATTGATTCATATTAATCCTTAATCTTTTGTAGAAACAACCTTGTTACGACCAAGCGCTTTGGCGTTATAAAGATACTCATCAGCTTGTTTTAGCGCACTATTATAATCGCCTACTTTATCAACTTGTACCACACCAATACTACAGGTAAGTGATATTTGTAGGTTATCTTCAGCTAATAACACTTGTGCTGCTACGTGTTCACGAAAACGGTTAGCAATATCAACAGCATTTGCACTTGTTTCTTTTGGTAAAATAACAACAAATTCTTCACCGCCGTACCGTGCTTTTACTGCTGATGTAGGAAATTGTGATTCGAGTATTTTGGTAAATTCAATTAACACAATATCACCAAAATCATGGCCGTACGTATCGTTAAGTCGTTTAAAATGATCTAAATCCAGTAATAATAATGAAAATGGAAGGTATTCATTCGGTCGACTATCAACAAGCTTTAAAAAATGAGAAGTAATAAAGCGTCTATTAGCAATCCCTGTAAGTTGATCGGTATAAGCATCTTGTTTTTGTTCCAGTGTAATATCAGCAATTGCCATATGACTTCGATACCTAAAAAACTCACCAATAAATGAGAATATGTACACTAAGGTAAACGATGCTATAAATCGTGTTTTTTCAATATCACCATACACAACTTGACCGAAATTTGGACCATATAAAATGGCGATACAACACAGTAATAAAGTTAAACCTAGCCATGTGCCCAGTCTTACACCTAGAGAAGAAAAGGTAACAACAGGATAAAACATGAGCCAATACAATGCAGTATTTTCTTTTCCTCCAGTATAAGTAAGGACAATACACAATATAAAAACAATACTCATACAAATTAATGCGACAGTTTCTAATTTCCCAGTTTTTATAAAGTAAAACATACTACAAATAATGGTTACATTAACTGCAATTAATGCACTTGTTAATATTGGTGAGTAAACATCATAATTCAAAAAAATTAGAATGCTAATAACAACAATAGATATAGCAATCATAGTGAATAAAGAAAACGCTTGACGTTGTTTGTCAGAGCTATAAACACTGTCAATGTTAATTAAGTTTAGCCAGCTTTGTTTGTTAGAAATTTTATTCACCATTATTTTATTGCTTTAAATACTTTATGAGAGTTGTTAAATGCCTTGTATTTCAATAAGAATACGTCGACAAGGAGGGTTTTCACTCGTCATCATACTGGTATAAAGTAAAGCGAAAGCCACTTTTAATTTTTCTTCAACTTATTTATACGTATAGCCTATCAAAAATAAAACCGCTTCATCATTTAGTAAAAATAACTGACTAAATTTATTCACATACATGTAATTAATCGAATACGGCTAAAATACGAAAGCTTAAATGCATAACGCTGCAATAGTCACCTTGCTATAAAGTTCAGGCTTAGCGGACATAAATGCATTATTCTTATATTCGTTAGCCTGTTAATTTTAGCAAAATTTAGAAAGTTTTCTTACTTAATAACCCCTGTAAGCTGCGATTTCATTAAAAATAAGAGTAAAGGACTAACTGACAGAACGTGGATTTTCTGTGTGATGAGTTAAACATAAAATTGGAACGTTCTATAAAGTAACGGCTTGTTTAGTAATTGAATACGTATTCAATCACTAAAAACATTGTGCATTAAGGGATGAATGTACGCTAACTAAATAAGGCTTAATCATTGCAGAGGAGTATTTACTATGGTCGGCTTATTTTCAGGCAGACCTATGTGGTGTCGTTATTTCCCATAAATAACCGAGAATACAGTGTAAACGTCAAACATGCGCAGCGCGGTAATTAAATTTACTCGTTAGAGCAACTTTCGAATTGTAAAAGTTAGTAAGCCCAAACAAAATCTTCAATCGCCTTTAATAAAGGCAACAAGCTGAGCTAGTTTACTTGTACCAATCTGCATAGGTATTTGGACAACTTAACAAATTAAATTACCTCATATCTAAGCAGATTGGTATTATTTAAACCAAATATGATAAAAGCTTAAACTTATAAAATTAAAAAGATTAAGTACAACGGCTCAATCACCATTTTTTCGCTAGTTTAACTACGTTCAAACCGTACCAAGCAATAAATACATAACACAACATTGGGACAAAGAAACTAGCTTGTATATTAACCGTGTCAGCAAAGTACCCTTGTATCAGAGGGATCAACGCACCACCGACAATTGCAAGGCATAACCAACCAGATCCTTTACTCGTTAATGAGCCTAATCGTTCTATTGCAACAGAAAAGATGGTTGGAAACATAATAGAATTAAATAAACCAACTGCTAATACTGAATATAATGCAATGTCGCCGTCGCTAAATATTGTTATCAATAATAAAACAATGACACTGCATGCATTAAAAGCAATAGCTTTAGATGGTGCAATTTTTTGTAAAAGTGCAGAACCAATAAAGCGACCGACCATGGCACCTCCCCAGTAATAACTAATGAGTTTAGCTGCTGAGTGTTCTTCAAGACCTGCAATATGTGCCTCGCCAAAGTAATTAACTAAGAAGCTTCCTATAGCGACCTCTCCTCCTACATAACAAAATATAGCTAACACACCCATTGTTAAATGAGGCGCTTGAGTTAGTGAGCGAGTTTGAGTTTGTTGATCGTTATTGTCTTTATGCGCTTCTATTTCTGGTAATTTAATAAAGGCAAAAATAATAGCAATTGACAACAGAGCTGCTGCTAGCAGTAAATAAGGAATTTTCACTGATTCTGCAGAACCTGCTGAAACAGCAAGGCTACCTGCAGCGCCAAAAAACAATAACCCACCAACATAAGGACCAACGGTGGTACCTAATGCATTAAGTGCTTGTGCTAAGTTTAAGCGCGACGATGCTGTTTTTTCAGGACCAAGAGCTGCCACATAAGGGTTTGCAGATACCTGTAAAACTGTAATACCTGAAGCAAGGACAAATAGCGCACTTAAAAAAAGCCAATATTCATGCACAACCACAGCAGGATAAAATAACATGCACCCAATCGATGCCACAACTAAGCCTGTTAAAATACCTTTTTTATAGCCTAGTTGTTTAACTAAAATTCCAGCGGGTAACGATACAATAAAATAAGCACCAAAAAAGCAAAATTGCACAAGCATTGCTTCAAAGTAGCTTAAATCAAATACGCTCTTTAAGCGGGGTATTAGTACATCATTTAATACCGTTATAAAACCCCATAAAAAAAATAGGGTTGTCATTGCAGTCAGCGGAAACAGATAATTTTTCTTTTGCTGTTCGTTGACCGAAAATGATTGTTTTGTATTTATTTCACTCACGTCGTTTTCACTCCATTAACAAATTGAAAACGATTTTACATGTTTATTTGTAAATAATACGCCACCCACTAGGAACGTTCCACTACAGCGTTTATTGTAACTAACCTAAACTCTGGTCAAGAGATTTACTAATGTATTGAATCATGATTAAATTTATTTTCTCTAACCGGAGATTTTCAGTGGAAACAAGGTGAATTTACGCGTCAATAGCTGACCTATTGCAGTAACCGAATGCAGACAGCGCTGAAAATAGCTGCTCGAGATAGATTTATTATTCACAGTTCAGGTTAACTAGTATCCACACTCAGAATTAAGGCTATCAATTAAACGTTGAGTTTCGCCGCTATTATTAAATTTATATAATCCCTTATTAATATCCTCCAAAACACCAAGCCAATTATGACTCAATTTACTTATTGCAAAATACAGAGGGTTATTTTGTAGTGGGATACTTTCTTCTTCGATTGAATTTAATAAAAATTGTTTTTGTGAATGACTTAGCGATGAGTATTGAACTGAAAACTTTAACACTGTCGGATCGCCAATAATTAAATCAACTCTTTTCGCCACTAATAGCTGAACAAGCTGTAAGTCATCAACTGAGTGCATTATTTGAAATTCATTATTGTCCATCATTGCATCAAACTCTGGCGTATTTTGATAGCCACGGACCACACCAATCCGTTGACCTTTGAGTGATTTCAAATTGCCAGAAAAGCGGTCAGCCTCATGCTTTCTTTTTAGAAACGCAATTTCGCCACCTTTAAATGAATTTGATAAACCTAATAAGTCGCTGCGAGTTTTTCCTAATACATAATCAGAAGGTGCTGTGTCTTCAATAAAATATTCAGGCATTAAAATATCTGCTTTGCCTAACTCAACATTTCTTACCGCTCGTGCCCAAGGTAAAAATTCAATATGGACGCTATAACCTTGACTATTAAGTAGTGAAACTGCAAATTGGTACACCCACCCTTTATTGCATAATTTATCACCAATGTACGGGGGCCAATCTAATGTCGCAATATGAAGCGTTTGTTTACTGTTATTTGCTTTATAGAGCGTCCCTGATTTATAAGGTTCACCGTGCAGCATAATATTATTACCGCTACTTTGATAAGTAATCGGTATTTCAGCAGCCGTCTCCGCAGTAAAGATCAAAAGGAGAATAAACAAAAATCGCATGGCATACCTATTAAAAAATAGTATTAATAGCAATAAGTGTAGGAGAAAATTTAACCTTGTGTGTTTATATTCTCTTTAATTAGCCTAATTAAAGAGTTAATAATGTTAAACATGACTTTACTTAATACTTACCAGCTTACTTAAATCATCGAAGCCAACTTCTACGCAAGTGAGATCAAGCAAGTGTAATTCGTTTACTCTATGTCCGAATCTTTTAAGTACAAATATATTAACTGCGGAATGCTGAATTAGGGTTATCATTTTTAAATAGGCAAAAACAACACCAACCTATTTAGATGCGAAAAGCTTAAACCTACAATAAATCAACAACTTACAATGAGTTGCGTGAGAAAAAAGATGAGCTAACATTTCACCCATTTCATTTTATTGTTGGTATCACGTGAGCTTATAATTGTTGTATCGCTGCTCTCAACACCTCCTAATTTAGCCAAGCGGTCGTACAAAACCACATTACAAGTAGCCGCTAGGTTCATACAGCCAATAGTTGGAATATACACAACTTCATCACACCACTTTAGAACGTCTTTTGATACAGAGCCATCTTCGGGGCCAAATACATAAAATGCATTTTCAGGATGTTTAAACTCAAGTAAAGGTGTTGCACCTTCAATAAGCTCAATAACAACAACGGTAGCGCCCTCTGGTTTTACCATCTCTAAACTGTCGGTTTCAGTTAAAGGGATACGTTCAACCACATTTTTTGTATCTGTATGAAATTTTTTAGCATTTAAGTAGCGATTACCGGTAAAAAAAACTTGTTTAGCATCGTAACATCCTGCTGCACGCAATACACCGCCAACATTAGTCGGGCTTTTAGGATTAATTAAACCAATTACGGCTTGTTGCTTACTCATTAATTTACGTCCTTTGTTGGCCACTCAGCAATGTACAAATCAAAGTCGTCGAGTTTTACATCACAATCTTTTACTGTTTTGTCTTTTACAGAAATACCTAACTCATGCATACTCGTTTTATCGCCATTATTTAATAACGGGTGCCAAGAAGCCAAACCACGACCTTCGTGTAAACGACGGTAACTGCAGCTTTGTGGCATAAAAAAGATGTCTTTAAGGTTTTCTTTTGTGAGTTTTACACAAGAAGGAACAAGCGTTTGGCGGTTTTCGTATTCGCTACAACCACAGGTGTTGTTATCGAGATACTGACATACAATATTGGTAAATATTAATTGCTCACCTTCGCGTAACTGATCGGTGGCGGTAAATTCGTCTTCATCTTCGCTATCAATAAACGTATTTAAACAACATTTTCCGCATCCATCACAAATGGCTTCCCATTCGTTTTGACTCATGTCGCTTAAGCTTTTTTTAAGCCAAAATTGTGTATTTGCTAATTGTTGATCAAACATAGTTTACTCGTGCCCCCTAAAGAGCGCGCATTCTACCGTATTGCTGTAAATGGCGCAAAGCCAATACCCTTTCAAAGTACTGGCTTTGCGCTACAAATTAGCTTTGAGATTTAACCCAACGCTTAATTTTTTCCTCTAATATTGGCATTGGTAATGCGCCATCTATTAATATTTGCGTGTGAAACGCTTTAATATCAAATTTATCACCCAGTTGTTTTTTAGAAAAATCACGTAACTCTTGAATTTTAAATTGCCCTAACTTGTAAGAAAGCGCTTGTCCTGGCCATGCAATATATCGCTCAACTTCTGCAATTACATCGCTCTTTGCCATAGACGAATTTGTAAGCATGTAATCTATTCCCTGCTGACGCGTCCACCCTTTTGCATGAAAACCGGTATCAAGCACTAAACGCATTGCACGTAATTGCTCATCCGATAAACGCCCGTACCACATGTAAGGGTCGGTAAATAAACCTAGCTCTTTGCCTAAGCTTTCTGCGTAAAGCGCCCAACCTTCTGCAAACACGGTATAACCACCAAATTTACGAAAATCAGGTAACCCCTCTATTTCTTGCTGAAGTGCTATTTGAAAGTGATGACCTGGGGCTGCTTCGTGAATCGATAAAGTTTCGAGTAAAAATTTAGGCTGCGCTTTTAAGTTATAAGCATTGATATAAAAAATACCTGGGCGAGAGCCATCAGGTGCCGGTGATGCGTATGATGCACCAGCTGCAGACTGTGCTCTGTATGCTTCAACCGCTTTTACAACGTAAGGTGCTTTGGGTGCGATGTCAAAAAGCAGAGGCAAACGCGCGTCTATTTTTTTCTTAACGTTTTCATATGCCGCAATTAACTCCTCAGGCGTGTCGTAGTAAAATTCATCTGAATCACGTAAATGATCAAAAAATTCAGATAGTTCACCTTTAAAGCCTACGGTTTCTTTTACTTTTTTCATTTCGCTTAAAATGCGCGACACTTCACTTAAACCAATGTCATGAATTTCGTCTGCAGATAAGCTAAGCGTTGTGTTTTTCTTAATTTGGTATTCGTACCACGCTTTACCGTTTGGTAAATCACTGTAACCTACGCTTTCTCGACTATTAGGAATATACTTATTAGCTAAAAAATCACTCATGCTTTTATAAGCCGGTACTAAGTGCTGCATAATCAATTGACGATACTGCGCTGTAGTTTTTTGCTTTTGCTGTGCGCTAAATGATTCTGGTAATTTTTTAATTGGTCCCCAAAATAGTGAATTTTCGGCATTTTTAACTACATGAGCTGCAAATTGTGGCTGCAATTTTTCAGCAAGTGGTTTTGGTAACGTAATACCTAGTTTAATGCCTTGCGCCATTGAACGCTCTACACTGGCAAGCCACTTTACAAAACCTTCGCTACGCGAGATAAAAGCAGTGTAATCTTCAACGGTATTAAACGGCTGAGCACTTTGGCCTGAACCAAAACCTGCAAAGGTGTTATGCGCACCCGCCATTTGGTTAATTGGTAGTAAATAATCAGGGAACTGCATACCTTCTAATTTAAGAGCGAGGTCGCGCTCTAATATTTCAAAACTTAAAAGCGACTGCCCTGTTAACTGTGCTTTATCAATAAAGTTTAAGCGCTGTTGATATTTTTTATAAAAAGCCGCTTTCTTTGCTCTATTTTCTTTTGAAATCACAGGCGTAAATTGATCGTTAAACTCATTACGACCATTGTACGTTGCTCTGATGGGGCTATATGTGAGCGATTCATCGTAATACTGTGCAACAAGTACATCGAGTTGTTGCTCTGCCGAAAGCTCTGAAACAATACCTGCCGATGCGTTAACTCTGTTTGGCTGCGCACTGGTATTAGTGTGTGTACTAAACCCAGTATTCATACAGCCACTTAAAGCAAACATAACGCCGCTGGCAACTAATGCTAATTTAATTGATTTCATGATAATCCTTTTTAATATCGTTGTTCAATTATGCGCATTAAACCGTGCTTAATAAAGAAATTACGATAGATTGCATTCATCGTATTAAATTTGCACTTTTATCTGAACTTGTTACATTTCTATTAATTCAAATATGATTTAAAAGAAAAATAAAATGAAAAAACAACTACTCAGCACCTCTATTGCCTTACTTTGCTTAACCACTTTTAATACCCATGCCGTTACTTACTTATCAGCAAAAGCCATGGTCGATGTTGAAGATGGCAAGCTCATTAAATCGCCCTTAATTACTATTGATGATGGCGTGATCACTAATATTGAACAAAATAAAAAACCAACGCTGACTAAAGATGATAAACATATCCAGCTACCTGATTTAACCCTTATGCCAGGTTTAATGGATATGCATGTGCATTTAACGAGCGATCCTACGGTGCCGCGCAGTGAACGTTTAGGCCAGTCAGTTCCTAGAATGGCGATTAAAGCGGCTCATTTTGCTAAAAAAACCTTAGAAGCCGGATTTACAACAGTACGTAATGTTGGCGCAGAAGGTTACAGCGTCATAGCCGTGCGTGACGGCATAAATACGGGTGACATAGTTGGCCCTCGTATTTGGGCTGCAGGCCCATCACTCGGCATTACTGGCGGGCACTGTGATAACAACCGATTACCTCCTGAGCTTAAATATACTTCAAGTGGCGTCGCAGACGGTCCATGGGCTGCGCGTATAAAAGTACGCGAAAATATTAAATACGGGGCAAATGCTATTAAGTTTTGCGCCACAGGTGGAGTATTTTCAAAAGGGACTAAAGTAGGTGCACAGCAGTATTCTTTTGAAGAAATGAAAGCCATTGTTGATGAAGCCCATATGCGAGATTTACCAGTAGCTGCTCATGCACACGGTACAAGCGGGATTAAAACAGCCATTAAA
The DNA here is from genome assembly GCF_000690035.1 of Pseudoalteromonas sp. S3431. NCBI lineage: Bacteria > Pseudomonadati > Pseudomonadota > Gammaproteobacteria > Alteromonadales > Pseudoalteromonadaceae > Pseudoalteromonas > Pseudoalteromonas sp. S3431. The sequence goes on along the minus strand of NZ_JJNY01000052.1, from coordinate 12,607 downwards.
GCAGGTGTTGATAGCGTAGAGCACGCCAGCTTTTTAGATGACGAGGCCATAGCGCTTGCCAAAAAGCATGGTACTTGGCTTTCTATGGATATTTATAATACCGAATACACGCTAACTTATGGCGAGCAAAACGGCGTAGACGAAGAAAACCTCGATAAAGAACGCCAAGTATCTAAAAAACAACGCGATAGCTTTAGCCGTGCGGTTAAAGCGGGTGTGAAAATGGTATTCGGTACTGATGCAGCAATTTATCCCCATGGTGATAACGCAAAGCAATTTTCACGTATGGTTGAATTTGGCATGACGGAGCTGCAGGCAATCCAAGCATCAACGATTAGTAGCGCGAAACTATTAAAAATGGATGATCAGTTAGGACAAATTAAAACAGGCTTTGCCGCAGATTTAATTGCTGTAAAAGGCAACCCATTAAAAAACATCGCCTTATTAGAGCAAATTCCTTTTGTAATGAAAGCAGGCATTATTTATAAAGAAAATAAATAATGAAATAAAGGCGGTGTACTCTCAGTGCACGCCTTTATTATTTTTAAAGCCAGCGTGTTTACTCCCTTATATACATCTCAACTTGAACTAAATGTTAACTAGTTTAAATTAAAGTTGCTTAAAAAGCGTTTAAAGCTCAAATATCAATCAAACAGTTCTATTTTAGAAAAATAATTGAACTTTTTATTCACTTTAAAAATAATAACCATTATCATTCGCGCAAATTTGTTAAATGCGAATAATTATCACCCCATGAAAAAATTTAAATACTCACTACTTACTCTTGCATGCTTAAATGCACAGGCAGCTATTGCAGTTACCACAGCGGAAGAAGACATTGAACGTATAAGCGTATACGAAAAACAAAACCGCGTGGTTATGAGTTCAGGACTTGCGACTAAATCTGACATGTCATTAATGGAAACGCCAGCACCGGTTGTGATTATTGACCGAGAACTCATTGAATCCCAAGGCGTTGATAATTTACAAGATTTAGTTAGAAACGTAAGTGGCTTAACACAAGCTGGAAACAACTACGGCATTGGTGATAATTTAATCGTTCGTGGTTTAGGCGCTAACTACACCTACGATGGCATGTATGGTGGTGCAGGACTTGGCAACACATTTAACCCTACGCGTTCGTTGACCAATGTGGACTCTGTCGAAATATTAAAAGGCCCTGCAACGGGTTTATACGGTATGGGCAGTGCCGGTGGCGTCATCAATTTAATAGAAAAAAAACCTGAGTTTAACGAAAATCACAAAGTGGCTATCGAGCTTGGTCAGTGGGATAGTTATGCACTGTCTGTTGATAGCACAAATGCGATTACCGATGATTTAGCGTACCGTGTTGTTGCTAAAACAGCATCAAGCAATGGCTTTCGTGATTTAAAAGAAAACCGTGATGAAATTTTTACGTCATTAAAATATGTATTTAGTGATAAGCAAAACATCATGCTTTCAGCTGCGTACATTAAAGATGCGATTGCGGTTGACTCTATCGGTCACCCTATTCGTATATTCAACTCTGCGTCGGTAAATGGTTTAACAGCAGGAGAAGTAACTGGTGCCGATTTAGTAAATGATGCCACATCAGCAGGTTTACAACTCAATGAATCACAACGCGACCAATTAGCAAGTTCGTTATCCGCATCAGATGGCTTAACGCCTTATAGCTTTGGCACAAACGGTATTATTTCACCGATGGCTAAAGATAACAAAGGTGAAGAACTACGCTTTAAATTAACGCATAACTATTACATTACCGACGATTTGTTTTTAAATCAGCAGTTACAATATCGTAATTACACATCAAGTTTTGCACGCCAAACAGGTGCTTATAACTATGTATATTGGGATCGTAGAGGGGTAATTAATCAAGATCCAAGAGCGCCATTAGTGGTTGACGATGTACTTTACCCTTTTGCAGCTCGCCGACAAGAATATCGTCAAGTTGAAGCGGATGAAAAGTCGTGGCAATATTTTGCTGATTTACGCTATGACTTTATGTTGGGCGGCGTAGACAATGAGCTACTTTTAAACGCAAATTATGAAGATCGTGATATTCGCTTTGAGCAATATTCAATTTACGATAAAGACTATATTATTAGAGATAAAAACAAAGCGATTAGTTACCAGGGTAAGCTTCCGTACATTTTTGATATTAGAAACCCAAACTGGCCAACGGGTAACTTTGAAGATTACGATCCACTTAAAACAAGTAATTACAATAAAAAAGTACAAGCATGGGGCTTAGGTATTCAACATGTAGCGTATATAAATGATCAATTTACTACGCGTATAGGTGCAGCTTATAACCAAATTAAACAAAGCTATGAACACCTTGGCGTTGATGCACGTTATAGACAGAGCCTTGCAGCACCTAAGCCTAAAGCGAATACCTCTGACGGAGGTTTGACGTATAATTTAGGCGCAACATATCAACCCAATGAAGACCTATCTATTTTTGTCAACCACTCTAAAGGCCGCACGGCTTATAGTGTTTTAGGCACAGTGACAGGTAACGAAGCCGACCGAAAAGATTCTGAATCATTAAGTAATGATTTAGGGGTTCGTTTCAAGGCATTTGATGATCAATTACTTGCCTCAGTTGTTATATTTGAAAGCGCTCGGACAAACCTACAATACAGTAACCCACTGTATGAAGCTGGCGTATCAGCCCCGAATGTCAGCGAAAGCTTTTTTGATGGCAAAGAAGAGACCAAAGGTATTGAGCTTGATTTAAACGCGTACTTAAACGATAAGTGGAAAATCAACTTAAACAGTGTTTACCAAGATGCCCGCGACAAAAAGAATCCAAATAGCAGCAGCTACGATACGCGTCAAAAAGGCGTACCATATGTAACAGCAAGTACATGGGTGACTTACTACGCGAATATGTTTGACTTACCTCAAGCGATAAATATTAGCGGCGGTGTGTCATATGTTGCACAGCGTAGCACTAACTCAACATCATTTGGTATTCCTGATGGTTATGTACCAAGTTACACGCTTTACGATACCGCTGTTTCGTACACTACAGACAAATGGCATATACAATTAAACCTAAATAACCTGTTTAATAAAAAGTATTATTCAAAAGCAATGTTTCTAGGTGGTATGCCAGGGGAAGAGCGCAATGCGAAGCTAAGCTTTAGTTACACACTTTAATAGTTTAAACAATTAAAAAGCACGGTATTCTAATTCAGACACCGTGCTTTTTTGTATGTAAAAAGACTTATACCAATCTGCTTATATATGGGGTCTAATATTAAATCGTAACTACTATGCGACCATTAATTTCCCCTTTGAGCATATCGTCAAAAATTTCATTAATATCCTCTAAGCGTTTTTCTTCAATGATGGCTTTAACTTTACCCTGAGCGGCAAATTCTAAACATTCTTGTAAATCTTTACGCGTACCAACAATAGAGCCAACTACCGAGACTCCATTAAGCACGGTATCAAAAATAGGCAACGGCATATCCTCTGGAGGTAACCCCACTAATACACATTTACCGCCACGGCGTACACTCTTATATGCTTGTTCAAACCCCGCTTTTGATACCGCAGTACACACAACGCCGTGCGCGCCACCTACTTGCTCAAAGATAGCGTCGCTCGGAACCCCCTCTTTAAAATCGAGTGTTATATCGGCACCGAGTTCTTTAGCGAGCGCAAGCTTTTCTTTGCCGGTATCAACGGCTATAACGTTAAAGCCCATCGCTTTGGCATATTGCACAGCTAAGTGCCCAAGCCCGCCCACACCAACAATAGCAACCCATTGGCCTGGTTTCGCATCTGATACTTTTAATGCTTTATACGTTGTAACGCCTGCGCAAAATAGCGGTGCAGCTTCAGAAAACCCAAGTTCATCGGGTATTTTTATAACGTAGTCTCCGTGCGCTAAGCAATACTCTGCATAACTACCATCAATAGAATAACCAGTATTGTGCTGCGATAAACACAGTGTTTCTTTGCCATCTAGGCAAAACTCACAGTGCCCACATGCACTATAGAGCCAAGGAATACCCACTCTATCGCCAACTTCTAAGTGCTTAATGTTGCTTCCAACTTTATCAATAACACCAACTCCTTCATGCCCTGGAACTAATGGCATTTTTGGCTTTACCGGCCAATCACCATGACAGGCATGTAAATCGGTGTGGCAAACGCCACAAGCGGCTATTTTTACTAAAACGTCGTTTATTCCAACCTCAGGAATTGGCAGATCTGTTATTTGTAATTTACCTTTGTATTCATTATTAATTGCAGCTTTCATAGTCATTCCATCGTATGTGAAAAAAATTAAAAATAAGGATTTATTTACGTATTGTTGTGTACAACATACCCCAATATAGATGTATAAATATTAATCTAAATCATACTTTAGTCGTTAAAATCAATTTATAAAATGGCTAAGAACTTGCTATCCAAAATGAGCGTGCTAGCATTTACTTTCTGAAATTACTGAAAGTTACTAAGCTATGAGTTTATCCGAAAAGAATTTTGCCTTTGTAATGCATTGTGGTGAGATGGGCAGCCGCTGGGGATTCAATCGTACGATTGGGCAAATGTGTGGTTTGCTGATTATTACTAAAAATCCAATGACAGCCAATGAGATTGCAGATGCGCTTAGTATTTCTCGCGGTAATGTAAGCATGGGTATTAAAGAGTTGCAATCGTGGCAATTAATTAAAGTGCAGCATATTCCTGGCGATCGAAAAGAGTACTACGCCCCTGCTGGCGATATTTGGGATATGGCAAATCGCGTATTTGAAGAACGTAAAAAGCGCGAAATTGAGCCCACCTTAACATTACTACGCGATAACTTATTAGATGAAGCCAGTAACGACGATGAGCTTTATGCACAAAAACAAATGGGGGAAATTCACAACCTACTTGAAACTGTCACTAAATGGTCATCAGAGCTGCAACGTTTAACGCCAGAGCAACTTAATAAGCTGATGAAGCTAGGTTCTGGAATTGGTAAAGTTATTGACTTAAAAGATAAGATATTCAAAAAAGAATAAAGCCGCAATTGCGGCTTTATTTATAGGTATATTTCAAAAATTAGATTTTTGGATAACCAATTCTATCCGACAAGTAACCTACGCTAGTAGCAAAGTAATACGAGCGATTCCAATGCATAAACACTTTGTAGTTATCGTACGCTAAATACATACGACCATTTATGTCATCAGGCATAACCAGCGCAGCACGTACGTCTACATTAGGTAAATCAGAACCATCAGCTTTACGGACACCCAGTGCTTGCCAATCAGCTAATGAGCGCTCTGAGTCGTTCCAATATTCTAACCACTGCTTGCGTGTTTTTGTTCCACGAACTAAAACATATTTACTATCAAAATCTTCAGGTAACTGAACTTGGCGACCCCAAGTAAGTGAGTCATTCCAACCCTCTTGCTTTAAATAATTAGCAATTGAAGCAAATGCATCTTCCTTTGTAGTCCAAATATCTTTGCGGCCATCGTTGTTGTAATCAACCGCGTAGGCATTAAATGAAGTAGGCATAAATTGTGTTTGCCCCATTGCGCCTGCCCATGAGCCTTTAAATTTATCAAGCGTTATGTGACCTGATTTTAAAATATCCAGTGCAGCCCAAAGCTGGCGTTTATAAAGTGCTTCTCGGCGTCCATCAAAAGCAAGCGTCACTAATGATGAGATAACGTTATGACCACCTTGTATAGTGCCAAAGTTACTTTCAAGTCCCCAAAGCGCGACTATAAAGCGTGATTGTACGCCAAACTCTTTCGCTACTTTTTCAAGTACCTCTTTGTTTTCTGCGTAAAGCTTACGTGCGCGGTCAATTTTCCATTGTGGTACACGTTTTGGTAAATACGTTTCAAGGGTTTCTTTTACTTCTGGCTGGTTTTTGTCAGCCGAAACCACTTTTTCTTTATACGTTGCTGTTGCAAACGCATCGTCAATAAGTTTGGCCTCATAACCTTTTGCAATAGCTTCTTGCTTTAAATTAGCTAAATAATCTTGAAAATCAGCCTGAGTTTTTGCAATCACAGGTGAGCTTAAACATACACCACATAATATAACGATAAGTTTTTTAATCACTATCAACTCCATTGTCTTTTCGTAATTGGCTTAGCAAATTTTGCTCAGGTGGTGGAATTTGTAAGTAGTAGCCTTTATCAGGGTTTGATAACGCTGCTTTTACAGTTTCTAAATCTGCCCCACCTAAATGCTCACGTTTTGCTAAATTGATGATCATCACATAAACAGGTTGACCAAACATAGTCATCAAAGGTTCCGGAACTTTACTAAAATCATCTCTTTTTTCAACAAATAAGAACGTATCCGCTTTTTTCTTACTTTTATATACTGCAGTGAGCATTATGGCCCTATAAATTCTTGCTTAACAATGCCGCACACTATAACATGAGAGTAATAATAAGTTAGAAAAATTAGATTAGAAATTTCATTAAAGGCCTTATTCAGCCTATGTTTATCTAAGATTAATTTCTGATCAGACAATTCAATTGAGCGTGTATGTCGGACCAAATTTTTGAGTTAAAAGGGAATCTTTTTACGTTATCAGTTTTGCATCTCTATACTACTGATATAAACCTTTTAGCAGAACAACTGTATATAAAAATAGCCCAAGCACCTAAGTTTTTTGAGGGTGCACCTATTGTTGTTAACTTAATTGAGATAAAAAATAGTTCACTCGATTTTGTTCACTTAAAATCATTAATCGAGCGGATGAGTTTTAATGCTGTTGGTGTGTGTAATGGTTCTGATGAACAACACATAGATGCAAAAGCTGCTGGGCTCTCTGTTTTAAATTATTCACAAGACGTTAAGAGTGAACCTGTTAAACAGGAAACTAATACGTCTATCATTGAAAAAAATGTAATTTTACCAGCACAAATTATCAATGGTGCTGTACGTTCGGGACAGCAAGTTTATGCAAAAGACAGAGACCTAATTGTGTTAGGTGCTGTAAGTCATGGCGCCGAAGTTATTGCCGATGGTAATGTGCATATATACGGAACTCTTCGCGGGCGGGCTATTGCCGGTGCAAAAGGATTAAAAAATGCACATATATTCTGCCAAAAATTAGAGGCAGAGCTTGTTTCCATTAATGGTAATTATTGGATCAGTGATTCACTCCAAGGTGAGCATTGGGGAAACGCCGTGCAAATACAACAAAAAAATGAATCATTAGAAATTTCAGCTTTGGTTAAAGGATAAATCTCATGGCAAAAGTAATTGTCGTTACCTCAGGTAAAGGCGGTGTTGGAAAAACAACATCAAGTGCTGCAATCGGCACAGGCTTAGCACTAAAAGGCTATAAAACTGTTATTATCGATTTTGATATTGGTTTACGTAACCTAGACTTAATTATGGGTTGTGAACGCCGTGTGGTTTATGACTTTGTAAACGTAATCAACGGTGAAGCAAAACTTAATCAGGCGCTTATTAAAGACAAGCGTGTTGATAAATTGTTTTTACTCCCTGCATCGCAAACGCGTGATAAAGACGCATTAACACGTGAAGGTGTTGAACGCGTACTAAACGAATTAAAAGAAGACTTTGATTACATTGTTTGTGACTCGCCAGCTGGTATTGAAGCCGGTGCGATGATGGCAATGTATTTTGCTGACGAAGCAATTGTAACAACTAATCCAGAAGTGTCGTCAGTTCGAGATTCAGATCGTATTTTAGGTATTTTACACAGCAAATCGAAACGTGCTGAAGAAGGCCTAGAAAACATTAAAGAACACTTACTATTAACACGCTACAACCCTGATCGAGTTGCTAAAGGTGAAATGTTATCAGTCGAAGACGTACAAGACATTTTAGCTATTGATTTATTAGGTGTTATTCCAGAATCTCAAGCGGTACTAAGTGCATCTAACTCAGGTCAGCCCGTTATATTAGACAGTGAGTCTGACGCTGGGCAAGCTTATGCTGATGCTATTAACCGCTTACTCGGTGAAACCGTCGATTTTCGCTTCTTAGATGTAGAGAAAAAAGGCTTATTTAAACGGATTTTTGGAGGTTAACGTGTCTTTACTTGACTACTTCCGCTCAGAAAAGAAAAACAGTGCGTCATTAGCAAAAGAGCGATTGCAGATCATTGTCGCGCACGAGCGTTCTCAACGAGGAACGCCGGATTACTTACCACAATTAAAACAAGATATTTTAGATGTGATCCGTAAATACGTGAACGTAAGTAGCGATGCGGTACAAGTTCAATTCGATCAAAACGAAGATGATCTAGCTGTTCTTGAGCTAAACGTTACGTTACCTGATGAAGAAAAGAAGTAAATATAAAATGGGCGCTTAAAGCGCCCATTTTATTTATATCTGCTTTGTAATAGCGGCTCTAAATACCTATGCTTTGATCCTCTGCGCTGAACTAAAAGTTTTTCACCATGCAAATCAACAGATAAATGTCACACAATTAAAGGGTATATTTAATCTTAAGTATCCCACTCTTTTAGCGCATCTTGAACATATGAATAACGCCAAGAGCTAAGTAAGTCAGGCTTTATATGACTCTTTTTTTGCTCATTAGTAAGCTTCCAATTCCAACTGATCAATTGATTAATTTGCTTTTTAGAAGCCATAACGTCTTCTGGTATATTGTGCTCTTTAGCTACTTTGGTGATTTTTTGCTTTATATCTTTAGCAACTTTTTTGTAAGTAGGAAAATCAATTAAGCGCTTAAGTACTTCGGGGTGCTCGCTCTCAGGTATTGCTTTAGCTGCTTCAATACATTTTAGTACCTCAACACCAGAACGATTAACTTCTATAGCTTCAACACCAGGAATTTGACGAAGAGCATTTAGACTAGAAGGGCCACGTTTTGCAATTTCAGTCATGTTATGTTCTTTTAAAACAAAATTAAGCGCTAAATTTTTTCTAATTGCTTTATTTCGTCGCCATACAGCAAGCTCTTTTAATACAGCCAGCTCATGTGGTTTAAGTTGCCATGCATTTTTAATATCTTTATATAAAAGCTCATCGGGTGTTTGAAACGCACGTTTATTAGCAATTAATTCGCTTTCATTAATAACAATATCAAATAAATCAGCTGCTTTAATACGCTCAATAATTAATTTAAAACACGGCAGCAAATGAAATGTGTCAGCTGCTGCATAATCAAGTTGTTTAGTCGTTAACGGACGTTGCAACCAATTAGTACGCGATTCACTTTTATCTATTTCAATACCCAGCAGCTCTTTTACCATAAGCGCAAAACCCATACAGTTGCCTTCACCTAGCAATTGCAGTGCAAATTGTGTATCAAATAACGGCGCAGGGACAAAGCCTGCGTATTTTTGAAATACTTCAATATCCTCTGAAGGTGAATGTAATACTTTTAGTACGGTGGGGTCTTTTAATATTTGCCAAAAATCAAACAAAGAAAGTTCAGCCAGTGGATCAATCAGAGCTAAATGCTCGCCATCAAATACTTGGATAAGTGCAACTTCTGGATACAAAGTGCGACGACGCATAAACTCGGTATCAATAGCTAAAATAGGCTTGTTTTTTATTTGTTCAACAAAAGTGTTCAGTTGATTTTGTGTTTCGATTAATTGATATTGCACTTAGTCTCCTACAATAAAAAAACCGGCTATTGCCGGCTTTTTTATAGGTTGCTAATCTTTCAAGGCTCTTCTGAGTATTTTACCTACATTAGTTTTAGGTAATTCATCCCTAAACTCAACGAGCTTGGGAACCTTATAATTAGTTAAATTATCACGACAGTGATTTATTATATCTTTTTCAGTCAAAGAAGGGTCTTTTTTTACAACAAAAACTTTAACTTGTTCACCGCTTGCATCATGTGGAATACCAATAGCTGCTACTTCAAGCACACCTTCGTGCATAGCGATAACTTCTTCAATTTCATTTGGGAAAACATTGAAACCAGAAACAATAATCATGTCTTTTTTACGATCGACGATAAAAAAGAAACCTTCCTCATCATAGGTTGCAATATCACCTGTTGCAAACCAACCATCTTTTAAACATTCAGCGGTTGCATCTGGTCGCTTGTAGTAACCAAGCATTACCTGAGGTCCCTTAACGCATAGCTCACCAGGCTCGCCTTGTGCAGCCTCTTCACCATTATCAAGAATTAACTTTATATCAGTATTTGGCGCTGGTAAGCCAATAGAACCGTTGTACGCTTTCAAATCGTAAGGACTGATAGTCACTAAAGGAGCACATTCAGTAAGGCCGTAGCCTTCCATTAATTTTGAGCCAGTTACTTTTTGCCATTTTTCAGCGACTGGACGTTGAACGGCCATACCGCCGCCTAATGACATTTTCAAATGGCTAAAATCAAGTTCAGCAAAACCTGGAGTATTTAACAAGCCATTAAATAACGTATTAACACCCGTAATGGCAGTAAATTTTGTTTGTCCTAATTCTTTAACAAACCCGGGCATATCGCGCGGATTAGTAATTAATAAGTTTAAACCACCATATTTCATAAAGGTTAAGCAGTTAGCCGTTAATGCAAAAATATGATAAAGCGGCAATGCGGTAACAACAACTTCTTTACCTCGTTCCAATACTTTATCTAAACAGCCCGATACTTGCTCAAGATTCCCCACCATATTACCATGGCTCAGCATTGCTCCTTTAGATACACCCGTTGTACCACCAGTGTATTGTAAAAAAGCTAAATCGCTTAAGTTCATTTCCGGGCGTTTATATGCATCTGCATCTGCTTCTAACAAGTCAGAAAACTTAATCGTATTAGGTAAATTGTATGTAGGCACCATTTTTTTAACGTGCTTAACAACAAAGTTTACTATGTGTTTTTTAAGGCCACCAACCAAATCGCCTACTTGCGTAACTACGATATGTTTAACATCAGTATGTGCAAGTGATTTTTCAAGCGTATCTGCAAAGTTTGCAAGGATAAAAATTGCGGTGGTATCAGAGTCTTTTAATTGATGCTCTAACTCACGCACGGTATAAAGTGGATTAACGTTAACAACCACACAACCCGCACGTAAAATACCTAAAATTGATATCGGCGTTTGCAATAAATTGGGCATCATAACAGCGACTTTGTCGCCTTTTTTGAGACCTAAATTATTTTGAATGTAAGAAGCAACTTTTTTGGTTGCTGTATCAATTTCGTCATAAGACAGTGTTTTACCCATATTAGTAAATGCAGGTAAATCTTTGTAGTCACTAAAACTTTTTTCGAACACTTCGAGTAACGAGTTGTAATGCTCAGGATCGATTGTTTCAGGCATACCCTCTGGGTAGCGCTTAAGCCAGATTTTTTCCACTCTTAGCCCCTGTTTATAATTATATTTTTATTAACCTTAATCTAAGTAAGGCACTTTAACAATTGAGCAAATACTCTAATGCGGGAATAATCCCACATTTATCGACAATATACAATTAACGTGCACCACTTTGCACCATAAATGCTTGAATATATTCAAAACATTCGTTACTACTTTGCATATGACAATGATGTCCACCACCAACATTAATTACACTTAAGTCACTGTAATAATTAATATACTTAGCTAAATTCTGTTTTACAAACGTATAACCTTCATTACCTATAATTAATTGACATGGTGCAATTAAATCTTTTATTGCACCAATACATTGCGCTTCATCAAATCTAAAACCTGAATGATTTTTAAGCTTTGGGTCAGTCGTTAATTCAAACCCTCCATCGATTGCTTTTATGTTTCGATTCATTAAAAGCATAATTAGTTCATTATTCAAATCGGTAGTTTGTGAGCGTGCTTCATAAATTAGCGTTTTCGATTTATAAATTCTCGATTTCTTATTTTTTAATCTTGTTCTATTTAATACCGCGTTTTTTAACTGTTCGCATACATCTTGGCTAGGGGTTGTAACGCAGCCAATGCCTTCAATAAAGGTAACCGACTTAACATAATCGTTAAAACAGCTAGCAAAAAGTCCTGCTACCATGGCTCCCATCGAGTGACCAACTAAATGTACTTTTTTTACACCAAGCGCATTTATAAACTGGTATAAATCATCAATATAATCAACAAAATAATAGTGAGCATCTTGACTTCGCCAAGATGACAAACCGTGGCCTGCAAAGTCAATACAGTACCAAGTATGCTCAGGTTCAACGCCATCAAGCATAGGAGCAAAGCTATTACTATTATCGAGCCAACCGTGCAGTGCAATTACAACATCAGCGCCCGACCCTTTCTTTTGACCATGAATATTTAAATTGTTGGTTTGAATATTAAATGGCTGCACACCAAACCTCTTGTTGTTTTTAATGCATTGTCATTTATAGCATACAAGTTGTCAGACCACTAACATCTCCCTATTTGTTCAGCCTTGATGAGGCTTTCACTCAATAAATAAAAAACAAAGTAACCATTAATTTTCAATAAGTTAAATAAACCCTAAATTTAAGAAAAGATCAATTTTCTAAAAACTAAACAGCGTTTTAATCTATTGCATGTTTTTATAAATAATAACGAGTATAAATACTGTGAATGACAACTTTAGGGCGTGTTGACCTTTGTGGATTGAAATTTGTTCAATCTAGGGACGATTAAATCGCGGCGCGAGGTTTGTAACCTAGTGGGCT
>NZ_JJNY01000051.1:0-2831 GCF_000690035.1 Pseudoalteromonas sp. S3431 | reverse complement strand
TTTTTATTGATAAATAAACCATAGCTGAGTTCCTATTTTAGTTCAATCAGTTATGCGTAAATTTTCAAAAACGGCTCTGGTAATAATTCAAAAGCTTGTCATCTCAATTCGATATATCGGCATTATTTTTTGTTTGATTTATACCAATAAGGATTTTCTCCAAATAAGTAAAAATAAGCATTATCGCTAATTGTAGGCAAACAAAAATAATAATGGAGAACGGTGAACTCGATAGCATGCTTTGTGTTGTTTTTTCTGAAGTGTCAGCCAAATAAAAATCAACATAGGTCAAAAGTAAAAATAAACCCGAGACATAAATTACAACTTTAACTTTTGCACTGCGTAGCTTTGAAACCACTTCATCATTAGTCATTTAAAATGCCTTCAACTGTATTATTTTTTTAAGGCGTTTTTTAATTACCTTTTGCTCGCAATAAAGCCCGATAAAACCACCAACAGCAATTGAAGCCACAACCAAAAACCAATATAAAGGGCTGTTAGATGCCTGAATACCCGAAATATAAAGGTATAAGTTGAACGGGATAATAAAAAATAAGCTACCTAATACTTTAATGAATTCCCTAAAAAGCTCTGTATCAGACTTTGCTTTGTCGATATGAGAGTTAATAGTTTCATTTGATATCTCATTTAGCTCTGGGTATGTCTTTTGTAACCAATTTAAATAATTCAATTATGCATCCTTGTATTTTTATATCTAGTACTGCCTTAAATAGGCAAAATATATTTGCTAAAGTAAGCGACATAGCAGTAAAAACCAGATTTTTTTTGTTCTGCTTTACGACTTGTTATACGTTTTTACTACTCACTATTAGATTACAAGCTATCACCACATCAGATCGGTAATACTCTACAATTTCAGCTAACTCTTTATCTGATTTAACTAAGAACTCAGCGGAACATCTTTCTCTAACATGAATTAAAGGTAAATGATCTGTATCAGATGAAATTACACCAAATACATGAAACTCAGTATTCCAGCATTGACCATACTTTTTATTTCCAATTTGACAAAGATTCATAACTATATTTAAGTAATCATCATCGCTTTCAAGTAATTTGGTAGCAAGTATAATTGCATCATCAAACATTTTATTTACACCGAGCTTTAGAAGCGTATAACGAGGCTGTAGAATAGCTCTAACAGCCAAATAATAGTAAGTTAAAATAGAGACGCAGAAAAATGTTATTTGTCCTAGTTTATTACTTGTTATAAACCATTAACTACCAAATTCTCGGCTAACAATTGCTGCGGGGACAATATCTTCTGGTAGATCACTAGAAGCCTTTTGAGCAAAGTCACCAGCCATACCAAATACTTTGTCAACTGGATCGACTTTCACTCCGTTTTCGACAGCTAACTCCAGAAGTTTCTTGCCGATATCGTTACAAGAACTAACCCAGTTTTTTGGTAATTTCCCCACAGTGATTTTAGGCTGACAAACTAGTTTAAAAGTTTCTTTACCTTCTTGTGTTTGAATTGAAACATCAACGAACCCACTTTTATATGGGTTAGCGAATACACTAGAACTAACCAGAATTATTGCTCCGACAAATATTTTTTTCATGACACTTCCTTATGGTTTATAACGGGCCTATAGATTGGCTCGTTTTTTATTTGTTTTTATTGATAAACAAACCATAGCTGAGTTCCTATTTTGGTTCAATCTTTTACTGTATTTTACGTGGAATATTAAAAGAGTTTGGTGTTGTTTTAATTGACGTTTTGGAGGGTATTACTGGATAATTTAGTGTGAGTGTTTTTTTACTCTGATGGGCAAAATATATTTGTTAAAATAAGCGATGCAGCAGAAAAACCTAGCAGTTGAGGATCATAATAACGTTGGTAATATTCCGTATTTTATTTAAAGGAAAATAGGCTCAATAAAGCCGAGTTGTTTAGCATTGTTTAATAAAAATTGTTGTCGTCTATCGGGCTACCAATTACTACTTTCATCTTGTCAATACAGCTCAGACTTTTGCGTGATGCACTTTCATGGATGTAACCTAACTCACTGCTATCATTGATAATTGACGTAAAAGTCAGAATGGGTGTCATCCTAACTTTTAGCGCTTGCTGCCCACCTCAGCGCGTGTTGTTATATGCCGCTTTAAACTTACTATAAAGCAACTTCCATTTTAAAGTAAGAAACATCAGCCTTATAAAAACGTTCCCCGTATGGCTGCATACCGAAGCGCTGATAGAAACTTAAAGCTGATTCTCTAGCATCACACCAAAAAAAATTTACAACCGTATTATTAAGAGAGTGAAGAATAAACTTTAGCATTTGAGAGCCAATGCCTTGCCCTTGATAATCAGTTTTAGTAGCAAACTTACGTAGGCGAGCTTTATCTGATTTTATGTATACGGAGGCAACACAAACAAGCTCGTCATTAACAAAGGCACCAAAATGCATTGCGTCATGATCGCCATCAACATGGCAATATTCAGGAGGCTTGTTTGGCCAAAGAACACTTTGTCGAAGCGGGATTGTTTGCTCCCAGGAAATATTGCGAATTTCCATATGATTTTGCAGAGCCTCCATTGGCTTATAACGAGCCTGTAGATTAACTCGTTTTTTTATTTGTTTTTATTGATAAACAAACCATAGCTGAGTTCCTATTTTGGTTCAATCTTTTACTGTATTTCACGTGGAATATAAAAAATTGTTAGCTGTTGTTTTAATTGGTGTTTTGGAAGGTATTACGGGAAAGTTTAGTGTGGTTGGCTTTTTACTCTTTCTTTCATTGTAGCTCAGCTTTTTGCGTGATTCATTTTTATAAAACTCACTTGGTAATCCCCCCGAAAAATA
>NZ_JJNY01000050.1:0-19635 GCF_000690035.1 Pseudoalteromonas sp. S3431 | reverse complement strand
ATCCCTATCTCTCCACCATATTTTAATTGGTGGCTTTTTTTACTCCATCAATACAACCGGTTATGCGTTGGAGAGGTGTCCGAGTGGCCGAAGGAGCTCCCCTGCTAAGGGAGTATAGAGTTTGTAGCTCTATCGAGGGTTCGAATCCCTCCCTCTCCACCATACTTAATTTAAACCACTTAATTGTGGTTTTTTTGTGCCTAAAATTTAACACCGATACTAAATTGGGGGGGTGAGAACCCTCGACAGGGTTCGACAAAATGTCTGGAACATTTTGGGCCGCTGCAAGCGTCGCGCAGCGATTGATTACATGGATGTAAGCAAGTCTATCCCTTCCTCTGGACCATACTTAATTTAAACCACTTAATTGTGGTTTTTTTGTGCCCAAAATTTAACACCGATACTAAATTGGGAGGGTGAGAACCCTCGACAGGGTTCGACAAAATGTCTGGAACATTTTAGGCCGCTGCAAGCGTCGCGCAGCGATTGATTACATGGATGTAAGCAAGTCTATCCCTCCCTCTGGACCATACTTAATTTAAACCACTTAATTGTGGTTTTTTTGTGCCTAAAATTTATAAAAACTAAACAAATTGTGCCTTGTAATAACTTCGGGCATTATTAACACAACTTTAGCCACTTTAGGTTTAGCTATGATCCGATTCATATTGCTATCAGTTTGCGCGGCAGTTCCATTTTTTACCTTGGCACAAAGTACAACAGTGTATAAGTGTGTAATTAAGGGCGTTACTACCTTTAGCCAAACGCCTTGCGCTAAAGATGCACAAGTTATTACTCTTAAAGATATAAACGTAATTGAAGCATATAAAAGCTCTACGCCCGATAAAGGTATTAGCGACACCTCTGTGGATGACTACTTAGAGGTTCAACAAATAGAGCGTGAAATAAAGCGTCTTGAGCTATCTATTGCACAAAGCCAAAAAGAATACGCAGCTAAAAAACAGCAGATAGATTACATGACTCAAGATAAAGCCAATCGTTTAGGCGCTTCGTCTATTGCTGATGCTATCGCAACTAAAACAAATTCGTTAAAGCAAGCTTACGACGCATCAATTAATCAAATGCAGCAAAAAATAGAGTCATTAAAACAAAGACAGCAGCAGCTTAGCCAAAACCCTTAAGTGCTCGTTTTACTATCGAAATAAACTGCTCAACGTCTTCTCGGGTATTATAAATATGTGGCGATACTCGTATCCCAAATTTACGAGCATCTACACTGACTTTCGCTTTATTAAGCTCTGTAAGTAAATAGTCTTGCTGCTTATTAAAAAATAAAATAACAGTCCCGCTGCATTTATCACTACCCATAGGTGATGCAACATATTCAGCTAGTTGCTCATGAATAAGCGTAAGCATAGCTAAATTATGATCCCTTACCTTGTGAGCAGTTAGCTCTGCAAAGTAATTAATGCTATTTGCAGCGATAATATAAGGCGCTACAGAAGGTGTTCCACCCCAAAACTTAAGCGCACTGCTGTTATATTTAAAATTATTAATATCGAACTCAAATGGATTTTGATGCGAAAACCACCCCACATCTTTAGGCTCACAGAACTTTATTTGGTTTTTGTTAACCCATAAATAAGCTGCACCTGGGCCACCACATAACCATTTAACGCTCGAGCCAATCATAAAGTCAGCATCGAGTATGCTTAAATCAAGCGGTATCACACCCGCTGACTGAGCAACATCAACTATTGATAAACTATTGGTTAATTTACTTATAGCTACAATATCGTATACCGGCGCCTGTACACCTGTATTTGAATACACATGACTTATAAAAACTAAATCGATGTCGGCGGTTATATAACGTTGCCAAACACTAATATCAGTTAGGTTTTCGTGCTCTGGTATAAACATAATTTGCGCACACTCTGGCAACGCTTTTTGCATTGCAAAACCCATGCTCGGAAAATCACTTTGCGCCATAAGCACTTTACAATTTTTTTGCTGTAATCGAGGGTGCGACATAAGCAACTTTGTTAAGCCACTTGATAAATTAACTTGAGGACAAAACTGCGAACTAGGCGCATTAAATAACTTACCAAGCGCGGTAGTAAATTGCTCAACTGCGGGCAGCCATTGTTGCCAAGGTTCTTTATTTGAGCTCTCCCACGGTAAAAAGTAGTGCTGTGCTAAATATTGCTGTGTATTTTTAAGAGGACGCCCTACCGAGTGGTTTAATAAATAACAGCCATCTGCCATACAAAAATCATTTTTAAGCATGCTATTTAACCCATTCTTTAAGTGTATTTAGATCGTCAAAACGTGTTTTTATATCGTCGCGTTTGGCACTAGCTCGCCTATCTCTTAATTTTTCGAGCGAATCAAGTAATACATGAAGCGGCGGACCACTTGCTGTTACCTTGCTCATATGCTGCTGTTGCATATTTTTTGAAGGCTGAGCAATAAATTTTTCAACCAATTGATTATGATGACCGACTGCGGTGTCGCCATGTAATTTACACACTTGAATAAATAACGTTGCGTGATTTTTAAACCAATCTGTATTTTTATATTGCTCTGCTTGTAAAAAGTCATCCATAAAGCTTTGCATACGCATGGCTTCTCGTAGGATTTGTTGATCCTCCGGCATCATATATAAAAACTTATCCACCAGCATTTGCGAGTAACTAGGTTCATTTGCGCTACAAAGCCCTAGTAACATATCAATCACGTTAATACCTGCAAAGTCACCAGCATTTGCACCTCTGTAAACCTCTTTACCTACACGGTACGGTTTATAATAAGGGCGAACGCAGTTAAAAAAGCGATCTGTATCGAGCTCAGAATAAAGTGCATTATTTGACTCAGTTACATCTATAAGCGCTTGTTTAGCTACTTTTAATAACTCACCACACAAGGGGTGTGAAATACCCAACGGCAATATTTTTAATAAAGCATCACTTGCACGTTTATAGGCCAAAATACCTTGAGTGTTGTAATCAATAAATAGCTTTTCATCAGGTAAATTAGTAAATCGTTTATAAATACCGTTAAGTGCTTTGTTATGAGTAGTTAAGTGGGCGGTAGCAAAACGAGGGGTTACGCCAATGGATGCGCCTATATGCATAGCAAGCGCTGAGGCTTCAATTAGCGAGGAAGTAGTTTCTCTGCTTGGCTCAGTAATTTCATGGCGCCTACACGCCGCCATAAATAATCCTACGTTACCGAGTAAGTCAAAAGCACTATCAAAGCCTTGATCTGTGTTTCCCTCGGCTAATAAATTGCTAATTAATGCGTTGCCTTCTTTTTCTAACTGTTGCTTTAAGGCCTCACCTATTCCTTCTACATTTGCTTTATCTGTTTGTTGCCAATAGAGCTGCTCAAGTTCACTATTTAAAGTGACAAATCCTGTTCGTATCCATTGATCGAAAATAGCGGTATGTGTGTTCATTGTTGTGCTCTATTATTTTTATAATTAAATGCTAACAGAGTTTAATGAGAGTAAAACGCCAAAAAAAATAGTAAAAACCATAATATTTAGCAATAATCACTATAAATATAAAGATAATCAATGAAAGCCGATAACGATGTTAGATAAAAAAGATCAGCAATTACTTATCGCACTGCAAAGCCAAGCCCGCATGTCAGTTTCAGACTTGGCTAGCAGCATTAATTTGTCTGATACACCTTGCTTAAGGCGTATAAAAAAGCTCGAACAAGAAAACATTATTACCGGCTACCACGCAGCTATAAATCCCAAAGCACTTAACCTTAATGTGCTGGTGTATGCGTTTGTGAGGCTAAGCCAAAACTCGGTAAGTGCTGCTGAGCAATTTGAACACCATGTAGAAAAATTACCACATGTATTAGAGTGTTGTGTAATATCAGGAAGCTATGATTATCTATTAAAAATTATTGCACACGATCTTGAGAGCTATGAGAGATTTGTAAAACATCAATTAGGTGGTTTAAGTTGCATTGCTAATATAGAATCAACTGTCGTGTTAAAGCAGTCATTTAGCAAAAAGCAGTTACCATTATAAAAATTCCGCAAATAACTTACTGTTAGCTATACTGATATTTAAAAAATGAGAATAATAATCGCTTGGACCTTATGTGAAAAATTTTAACTCAAAATATCACTCTTTTATTTTTTACATAATTTTTGCCTTTGCATACTTCTTAGTCGGCATTGCACTCACTAAACTTGCTTTTAACTCACAAATAATTCCTATTTGGTTACCCGCCGGTATTGCTTTAGTGGGATGTTATATATGGTGGTGGCGATTTATTCTGCCATTATTTATAGCTTCTATAGCTTTTAATCTTAATGTTTTTAATAACTCAGTCCATGAAATGGTACTCATTGGCAACTCATTTAATGAGGCGATGTACATCTCTTTTGGTGTTGTAATACAGGCAATGGTAGGTGCGGCGCTTTTAAAATTTTGGTTGGGCCATCCGTTACGCTTTAAAAAACGCAAAAATATCATTTATTTTATTGTTGTAGTAGCCATTTTAGTGAGCTTAATTTCGGCTAATTGTGGTGTATTTGCACTGAGTGAATTCAACCCTGTTTACAGTATTGATAATCACTGGAGAAATGTTACTTACTGGTGGCTTGGCGATACTTTAGGCGTTTTAATTGCCACTCCATTGTTACTGTCTCTGCTACCACAAAAGTCGAATCAATATAATATATCTGTATTACCGACTCTTGCAGTATGTTCAGTTTTATTTGTCTCGGTTGCCGTTACAACTCAATTGTATGACCGAGAAAATCGTATCAATACGATTAAAATTGCTGAGCGTGAAGTTCACGTTATAGAAAATAGCTTATATAGGTACACAAATCGCAGTATTATTGCCGTGCAAAGTTTAGCGAGCCAAGTCCAATCATCATCGAAATTAAATCAGCAAGACTTTTATTCTTATGCAAGCCAACTACTCAAACAACATTCATTTATTAAAGCTTTATCGTGGAATGTAAAAATAGACCAAGATCAGCGCAATGCTTTTACTGAAGAAATCTCAAATATTTATCATTTAGATATTGATATCGTAGGTAAACCACTTGAGGATAATGACCCTCTCGTTATTGTTAAATATATTGCACCTTTTAACGGTAATCAAAAAGCGATTGGATTTAATGTCTTTTCAAATTCAGATAGAAAAGCATCATTACTCAACCCTGCCATTAAATATTTACCTATTAGCACTAAAATAATCCAACTGGTGCAAACCAAAGAGCCAAGCCCAGCTTATTTATTATTTGCGCCTGTGTACTCTCAAAGTATGAGTGGAGAAAAAATTAAAGGCTATGCCACTGGTGTGTTTTTAGTGCGCAGTATGATTGAACAAGCTATTTCTGAGCAACAATCAGACATGTTCTCGATTGGTATTTATGAAGATATAAACGAGCCTCCATTTTATACTAATTACTCAAAGAACCTCGACCAAGCACAAGGCAGTCGCCCAATGTCATTCAATGTCGACTTTGGTGGGCAACAATGGGTTGTAAAACTATCACTAAAAGAAAAGTTTTTATCACAGCACAATAGCCAACTCACTTTATTATTACTTATACTCCAAGTGGCCGTATGCTCATTAATTTTGATGGTATTACTACTATTTAATCAGCAGCAAATTGCGCTGACTCGCCAAGTAGCTGAGCGCACTTACTCTCTAGTACAAGCTAAAAAGCAATCTGATTTAGCTAACCAAGCTAAAAGTCAGTTTTTAGCGAATATGAGTCATGAAATACGTACGCCGTTAAATGCTGTAATTGGCTTTTCGTCTCTGGCGCGTAAAGAAGATAACGCAAATACACTCATTGGCTATTTGGATAAAATAAACTCATCTTCAAAAAGCTTGTTAAATCTAATAAACGATATTCTCGATATATCAAAAATAGAATCACAACGCTTAGTTCTTGAATATATCCCATTTGATTTAAATGCACTTGTACAGCGTATTAATACCATGTTTGAACAAAGCGCTATAAATAAAGGCCTTGATTGGAAAATTAACTGTAAATTACCAGCCGACACATGGTTTATTGGCGATTCTATGCGGATAGAGCAAATACTGCTTAACTTATGCAGTAATGCTATTAAATTTACAAAAAAAGGCAGCGTTACACTAAATATCGATACCGAGTTTGTATCTACCAATGAAGTAAAAATAACAATTAACGTTGTTGATACTGGTATGGGCATTAAATCAAACCAACATAACAAACTGTTTAATGCGTTTACTCAGGCCGATAGCTCTACTTCACGGCAGTTTGGAGGGACTGGCCTTGGTTTAACCATCGCTAGAGAGCTGAGCCAATTAATGAACGCCCAAATAACGTTGCAAAGTGAATTAGAGCAGGGATCTACTTTCACATTTGAGATACAGCTAGAAACAACAGAGCCAGAAGAACTCCCAACCATAACGACTGCAAATACCAATGCTGCATCTTTAAGTATTCTTGTTGCAGAGGATAATCCTGTAAATCAAATGGTCATTAAAGCAATGCTTGGGTCGCTAGGTATTGTGCCGCACATTGTTGAAAATGGTGAGCTGGCGGTCAACATTGTAAAAGAACAACATTTTGACTTAGTGCTTATGGATTGCCAAATGCCCATAATGGATGGCTATAGAGCCACGGCACTGATCAGGCAATTTAAAACAGACGAAGAGCTCCCTATCATTGCTTTAACCGCCGACGTTATGCCAGAGGATAAAGCACATGCACAAGCCGTTGGATTTAACCAGCATCTTGCAAAACCGCTTGAACTCAGTAAGCTAACCGAGTGTCTTGTCCAATATGCAGAAGTTAATGAACAATAGTGGTTTAATTTTAAACATATTTTTTGGTTTTATTTTAAGTGTTTTTTCGCATATTGTTGTCGCTCAAAATTGTATATCGCAGGCGAGCGACTTCAAATTTATAACAAAAAGTAAGCAACAAGGCTTATTACGCTTTGAAAATGAGCACAATCACCAGCGTTTTAATTACCATGCCCTTTTACCATTCAATCATTACTTAGATTATGCGTATAAACATATAAATAAAGCCAATCCCCGTGCAAATATGCCATGCCCCGTTATTACACAAACGTATCAGCAATTAGTGACACAAGGTACCCGAAAATCAGACCCTACTATTGTAGATATTATTGCCCCTTTTGAGCTTACGCATCCAAGCAGTAATAAAGTTGCACTATTAATCCACGGGTTAACTGACTCACCCTTTACGTATCACGATTTAGCACAAGTGTATTATCAGCAAGGCTATACCGTGCGTACTATATTATTACCAGGGCATGGAAGTGCCGCAAGTGCTTTACTCAATGTAGAGGTTAGCCAGTGGCAACAGGCAATCAAGTACGGAGTTGAGCGATCGATGCAAGACTTTGATGAAGTGATACTTGCAGGTTACTCTACCGGTGCAGCGTTACTTATTGATTACGCAACCAAACACACTGTTTCGCCTAAAATTAAAGCGCTTATGCTTTATTCGCCCGGCTCTGAGCCGCATAATAAGTACGGCTGGATAGCAAAGTGGATTGATGCCATACCCTTTGTTAATTGGATAGATAAAGACGCCGATGTAGACTTTGCTAAGTATGAATCATTTCCTTTAAATGCAGCTGCCGCTTCATACGATGCAATGTCACTTGCAAGCGTAAGTAGTTTAAACAAACGCCCTGCACTTAAATTGCCTATTTTTAGTGTACTTTCCGACATTGATACCACGATAGATACGCGTGCCACGCTAAAATTATTAAGTGCGTTACACAAGGGTAATTCAGTAAAATATAAGCCACTCGATACTTTAGTACTTTATGGCAAAACCGATATTTTACCGCCAGACTTTGCTAGTGACTACACAGTAAATAACCCGCAATGCACAACACCTCAATGTAAAAAAGTTCATGGTATGTCGCATATTGCTGTTGTTAACTCACCGAAAAATCCACATTATGGAATTAACGCAACCTATCGTAATTGTGGCAGCTTTATTAACGATGAGTCCCTGTACAAAACATGTAAAACAACAACAAAACCACAACTAGGAGAGCGTACAAGCGCCAACTTAAAACACTATCCGGCTTTACAACGCTTAACTTATAATCCTCATTTTACCGAGCTTAAAATGCAAATTAGTACGTTTATTAAAAATGTAGAACAGCTTAGAACAACTACAAGGTAAGTAGTCATGGGAACGTTTTCGCACCAATGGTTTAGCAGTATTAATGAGATTGATCAGGCGCAGTGGCAACGTTTATTTGGTGATGAACCATTTACTCAACATGCTTTTTTATATGCCCTTGAACAAAGCCAATGCGTAACACAAAAAAGCGGTTGGCAGCCCCATCACCTCGCTATTTTTGAAGATGATACGCTCGTTGCACTTGCACCCGGGTATTTAAAAAGTCATTCATATGGCGAGTACGTATTTGACTGGGCATGGGCTGAGGCATACGAAAAACACGGTTTAGAATATTATCCCAAGTGGCTATCTGGAATTCCCTTTAGCCCTATTGAAGGCAAGCGTATTGCTATCGATCACGCTAACCCAAATGCGGTGTATCAGTACATTACAGAGCAACTTAGCATACACAGTGCTGAGCAAGGATGGTCGGGTTGGCATGTTAATTTTTGCGACCAAGCCCAAGCGACTTCATTAACTGAGCAACATGCCATGTTAAGAGTGGGTGTGCAATTTCAGTGGTTTAATAAAGGTTTTGAAACCTTTGACGACTTTTTGCAAATACTTAGCTCACGAAAACGTAAGTCACTTAAAAAAGAGCGAGCTAAAATAGCGCAACAAAATATTGATATTGAATGGCTGCAAGGAACGCAAATTACGCCCGAGATAATGCAATTGTTTTGTGAGTTTTATCAGCGTACCTACTTAAAGCGTTCTGGTCATTTGGGCTATTTAAATATGGAGTTTTTTACGCTTTTACATGCCTTAATGGCTAATAATCTCGTTATTATGCTGGCCAAAAAAGACGACAACGTGATTGCTGCAACACTTAGTTTAGTAGGTAAAAATACGCTTTATGGGCGCTACTGGGGAGCAAGTGAGGAAGTAGATTCGCTTCACTTTGAGTTGTGCTATTACCAAGGTATTGAGTTTGCAATAAAGCATAAACTCAGCTGCTTTCATTCGGGAGCACAAGGTGAGCACAAAATAGCACGCGGATTTGAACCCGTACTTACCTACTCTGCTCACCATATTGTTGATGGCGATTTCAGTAATGCAATAAGCGACTACTTAAAGCGTGAACGCGGCCATATTGATATATATAAAGAGCAATGTAGCTCATTACTGCCGTTTAAAAACGAGTAACTGATTATTTGCAGGCATGGCAGTATCGCTAATAAGCGTAAGCCCTGCTTGCTTAGCTAGTTGTTCAACTGCTTCAAAATCTCTTATTCCACTTAACGGATCGCGCTCTGTTAAAAAGGCACTAAAGTCATCATTACTTGGGCTGGTAAATTCACCTTGGTACTTAAATGGTCCGTAAATGCACAACATACCGTCGCTATTTAAGTGACGTTTAACACCGTCAAAAAAACGTTCAACTAATTGCCAACTTACAATATGAAATGTGTTTGCAGTATAAATAGCGTCAACCTTATCTACAGGCCATTCATTATTTAAATCAAGCTCAAGTGGTGCATGTAAATTAGTTAAATTAGCTTCGTGGTGCCATAAATTAATCCCTTCGTGGTTTATAGCGCGATCACTTGTATGCCATTGTAAATGTGGTAATTGTTCTGCAAAAAACACACTATGTTGGCCGGTTCCTGAGCCTATTTCAAGCAATACTTTCGTTTTATTAAGTACCTGAGTAAGCACTTTTAAAATAGGCTTTTTGTTATTTTCGCAAGCTTGTGAGAAAGGTTTAGCCATTACTTTGCACCAAATGAGAAGCATATTGCACAACAATATCGCAAATTGCTAATTTTGGGTAACTAAAATTGTATCGAGTATTTATAAAGACTATTAAATTCATAACTCTACAACTAATTTAAGGCAGTGGTATGTATTATGCTTTAGTTATATTAACCTTTACTTGGGTTAATTTATGATTTAATTAATAGGAAAATATTATGCATACTCCCTCTTATACAGCTGTAGATGCAGCTGTTGCTATAATTGAAAAAACCACCGACGATCATAGTTATGCCGTTGATATGAGAGCTACAGTAATCGATTTACTTTCGCATCCTAAACATAATCAAAAGGCGATAACAAAACATGAAACAGATCAGATATTTATTCTTGGCTACAATTAAAACTCAAATTAATATCGCAAATAATTTTAATAATAACTGTTTACACTGAAACCGATTAAATGTAATGATAACTATTATCGTTAACTTGAGTCGGTTTTTTTATGTCTTCAAATCATGCACAGCATCGCTACCATCAAGAACTCTCTTGCCATTGCTTAAGACCCGGCCTGCATGCACCCATGCTCGTTGCCAATTACATAGAAACCGCCCTAAACGTCGCCAAAAACTTTGAACAACAGCGAAATCCTTTGCTTCAAGAGTTTTATCTTAGGCGCACACACCATGAAATTATGAACAAAATGTGCGACCCTCTTATCCATAATGCTATTCGTAAGCAATGTTTAGAGCAGTTATACAAACCTTTATTAGCACTAAAACGGTTTTATAAAGTGCATAACAATACTGCACAATTTTTAATACTGGAGCGTGAAGCTCGTATTCTTAGTCACGAATTCAACCCTTTTTAAGGAGCACACTTATGAGCAACTTTAGAACAGAATCAGACAGCATGGGCGAGCTAAAAGTACCTACTGATGCGCTCTATCAAGCGCAAACACAGCGAGCGGTTAATAACTTTGCCATTAGTGGCTTACCTATGCCAAAGCAATTTATCACTGCACTGGCTTATATAAAGCAAGCCGCTGCACAAAGTAACTGCGAGCTTGGCCATCTAAGTAAAGACAAAGCAAATGCTATTGAGCAAGCTTGTCAAAGTATTATTGATGGCGAACATGTTGAGCATTTCCCCGTTGATATTTTTCAAACAGGTTCGGGCACAAGCTCAAATATGAATGCCAACGAAGTTATTGCAACACTTGCTAGCCGATTAGGCAATGAAAGCATTCACCCTAATGATGATGTAAACATGGGACAAAGCTCTAACGATGTAGTTCCTACCGCTATCGCACTCAGTAGTGCAATAAATGTAGTGTATGAATTACTTCCTTCGCTTGAAAACTTATCGCAAAGCCTAGAAAAGAAAAAAGCTGAGGTAGGCCATATAGTTAAAACGGGCCGTACGCATTTAATGGATGCAATGCCTGTTACATTTAATCAAACACTAAGTGCATGGCAGTCACAAGTTAATCATGCTGCAGCAGGAATTAGACATAGCTTAGAGCGTGTATGCGAACTTGCACAAGGTGGTACAGCGGTTGGAACAGGAATAAATGCAGACCCTAAATTTGCAGCAAAATTTACAGAAAACCTAAGTGCCAATGTAGGCATTAGATTTACGCCTAGCAGTAACTTTTTTTATAACATAGGTTCACAAGACGCCATAGTTGCGCTTTCGGGGCAATTAAAAGTACTCGCTGTCGCACAAATGAAAATAGCAAACGACTTACGCTGGATGAACTCAGGACCACTAGCGGGCCTTGGTGAAATAGAGCTTGAAGCGCTTCAACCAGGCTCGTCTATTATGCCTGGTAAAGTAAACCCTGTTATACCAGAAGCCGCTGCAATGGTAAGTGCACAAGTAATAGGTAACGATGCCACCATTACAGTGGCAGGCCAAGCGGGTAATTTTGAGCTGAACGTTATGCTGCCAGTCATTGCTTATAATATTTTACAAAGTATAGAATTACTTGCCAATAGCGCGCAAGCATTGGGCGATAAAGCCATTGCCAGCTTTAAGGTAAATCAGCCTAATATAGATAAAGCGCTCGCTAAAAATCCAATTTTGGTAACTGCGCTTAATCCGGTGATCGGTTATGAAAAAGCAGCAAAAATAGCAAAGCAGGCTTATAAAGAAGCCCGCCCTATTATTGATGTAGCCGAACAAGAAACCGATTTACCACGCAGTGAACTCGAAAAGCTACTTAATCCCACCAAACTAACGCAGGGCGGACTTTAATTACTTGATTATATAGTTTTTATTGCCGTAAAAAATGCACAGTGTATGATAGTGATGAATATTTCATCACTATCAAGGTTTATTATGCGTACCCCATTGTTAGCCATACTTTTACCTCTTTGTTTAACTGCATGCTTAGATAAAACACCAGCTGAAACAGATCAAGTAACAGTCACCTCTGAAACTGAAACATCAAAGCCAGTACTTCAAAAATTACAAGAGAATACTAAAACACAAAACAAATCAGTTGCTGAAAAAATCCCGAAAGCCGATTTAAAAGAAGTTTCAATAGAAGATATCAGAGCAGCTAAAACCGAGTTAAATACACTTATTGCAGACACGCAATGTGATACAAGCACGCAATGTAGGGTAAATGCAGTGGGTAGCCGCGCATGTGGTGGACCGAGTAGTTTTATTGTGTATTCAACAAAATCAGTGTCTGAAGAGCAAGTAACAGCCTTAAGTGATAAAGTTACAAAGCTTGAAAGTAACTATAATGCACAAAAAGGGATGATGAGTATTTGTCAGCATTTAACAACGCCAAGCACGCAGTGTGTTGAAAATAAATGTGTTAAACTTGAAGGTTCAGCGGTAAGTGCATTTTAAGGATAACGTTATGAGTTGTTTATCATCGGCAATTAAACTATCAATTTTAAGCGTTGCTAGCAGCATTTTATTACTAAGTGGTTGTGCTAGCACAATAACGTCAAGCAATGAACAAAGTAAAAACTTGTCTGACTTAAACTATGAGCTGAATGACATGGTGAGTGATAATAGCTGCACCGCTAGCTTTCAGTGCAAAGTGCTTGAAGTTGGCGCCCGCGCATGCGGTGGACCGAGTAAATATGTTGTTTACTCAACACTTAACACCCCGCAAGAAAAAGCTGAAAATATTGCGCAACTCATAACAAAGCAAGAAAAAATAAAAAATGCAGCACAAGGCTTAACCGATTGCTCCCCTGTACTTGAAGTACAATCGCTGTGTATTAATCAGCAATGTCAGTCGTTTGATATAAAGTAAATCAAACTTAATTTCAGCGTTAACTTAAATACGGAATTAACGCTGAAATTACTACCACCAGTATCACGCAAATACCTGCTTTTATAATGTACTTCATGGGCATTGTTTTAAGCACCCAATACGCATAAATAAAACGTACAAAATAACTCGCCGCTGTACCAAACAACGCAAAAATAATTAAGTAAGCAATTAAAATAATATTCATAATAATCTAGTGTAACTACTTAGTTTTTTTAGTGTGAGCAATTAGTAAGTCAGCTACTTGTTGTTTTACGGCTCGCTTATCATCACTTGAGACATCAAAGCGACTGGCTAGTTGCGCAATTTCATCATCATTTAAATTAAACGATAAACGTTGACGCGTTTTTTTAGATTTTACATCTAAGCCAAGTATTTTACGGATCATATCTGACGGTGTTAACTCTTGGTCTATAGCTTGCTTTTTTATCAGCTTTTGAACTTCACTGCTTAGATCAAATGCCATTTGTGTGGCACGTACAGCTTGCTCCTGACGTAACCACTTGTCTTTAGCATCACTCACTTAGCATCTCCGGGAAACAAGTCTACAATGTCTGACATTGGACGCATGAGCGTTAGCGATACTTCGGTTTCGCCGCCATCCCAAATTTCGATATTTAAACCAAAACCTTCATTATCTGACGCTAAGCAAATCATTTCACATGGCTCACCACCTTCTTGCTCATAACGAGGCAAAGTTTGGTTGCGGTAATCTTTATTATGGAAATAACACACATAAGGCGACTCGCTTTGTTGATAGCTTTTAGCTAAAAACTGCATAAAGCGCTCTGGTGTATTTTGCACTGTAATGTGGGTTAACGACTCTTCATCAAAAATACGCGCAAACTCATCAAGGCCAAATATCTCCTCAACTTCGTTGCGCTGAATTTTAATAGAAAAGTTAGCCCACTCCTCGCCGTCATCTTGCTCAATTTGTAAAAATACAACTTGGCCGCTGTTTGTCTCAAGTACAAATTCAGTATCGCTACTGTGCTGATATTGGTAAGTCTGAATACCAGTAACACGTAGCGTTTCACCTTTTAGCCATGCCGGATAAGCAAAGGAGTCGATAACGCTAAACATGTCGCCTTTTTTAAGCTCGCTCGGATGATTAAGCTGACGCTCTGGCTCTTTTTTAGATTTGAAAAAATTAAACATAGGAAGGCTGCCCTCTAAGCAAAAAAGGTAACTGAGCAAAACTCGGTTACCTTTTTAAAGTATAAACGTAATGGTTAGCTATTTTGCTTCGCTTTGATGCGAGCTAAAATATCAGCGCTTTTTGGACTTGTGTCGCCAATACCTGCTTCAGCCATTTTTGCTTTTAAGTCATCGCCATTTACGTCTGACTCAAGTTGTTTTGCAGCACCTAGCTGGTCGCTACGATCTTGTTGACGCTGTTTAATGCGTTCAAGTGATTGACGAGCCGATGTCATAGACGAGCTGTTTGTATTAAGCGTGCTGTTAACAGCCATTGTTGCTTGCTGTACGCTTTCAGTGGTTTTAACCATTGTAAGCTGGCGCTGATTCTCTTTAATCGATTTTTCAGCATCTTTAACTTGCTGCTTAAGCGTAACAATGTGATTGCTAAAGCCAGATAATACTTGCTCGTTTTCAGCTTTTTCAGCTTCAAAGTCACCAATTTTTTCTGCAATTTCTAATGCTAACGCTTCGTTGCCCTTTTCAAGAGCTTGGCCTGCATACGCTTCATGTTCAGCGATTGATGCATCTACAGCGCTAATTTTACGCTTAGTTTGCATTTCTTTAGCCATTACTTCAGTAAGGCTTTTTTTAGCACGGTGAAGTGCATTTTGCGCGTCTGCAATTTCTTGCTCAAAAATACGGATGCCATTTTTGTCTACAATTGCTTCGCCTGCTTCACGAGCGCCGCCACGTACTGCTGTAAATAATTTTTTTAAAATACTCATAATCTTAACTCCACTAACTGGCTATTAATCGTTTAAATACAAGGTCACGGCTTCTAGTGCATCGATAGCGTTATCGGCTAATGTCACTAGTTCGTGGGTAACGTCATCTAATGATGAATTTACCGACAGTGCACCAAAAATCGCGTATTTGTTATCGATTTTAGCAAATGCACTCAGTGGAATTGGCACGTTTAAACGTAGTAATGTTTCGTTTAATTCGTTGCGTAATTCACTCTTAACTTCATCTTCGTCAAACAAGTAGCTAATACATAACAACTGCTCTTGCGTTTGTGTAACAAAAATTGGAAGTTCATCATTTCCATCAACAATGACTTGTAAAACATCTTGCTCGCCAGGGTTGGCAATCAAGAAAGACTCAAAGTTAGCACCTTCAGTTTCAAAAGAAGCTAATTTTATTGAAAGTTCATTTAATTCCATGTCTCTGCCTTTTGTCGTTTGACATATTATGTCTGAGTTAAGATTCTCACGGCCGACATATTATGTCAACCATGTTTTGTTAGTTTTTATACAATTCGCTTTCTATTTGCCATGCAGTTCGGTAGTAATCATACAACTGACCAGATCCTAACCTATTGACCTCAATACTTTTAACTTGTTCAAAGTAGTGGTTAGGAAATACAAAGCTTGCCAATAAATATTCTTTACTAATCCATCTTGATGGCACAGGCATAGCCGTCGCATCATTAATACGGCCACTGGCCGGCTGCCCCATTTTAGTCGCTATAGTCCAGCCCCACTGCCCAAACGAAGGTATGTTTTGCTGATACTGCTCAACATACTCAAACCCTGCCGCTTTGACCGTTTTAGCAATGCTTAAAAACGCTTTTTTAGCATGATAAGGTGAAGTTGATTGAACCGCCATTGCGCCATCGGGTGCTAATAACTGACGTACATGATTATAAAAATAGTCACTGTACATTTTATTTAGATCAGGGTGATTTGGGTCCGGTAAATCAATTAAGATGGTGTCGAACTGCTTAGATTGATCAAGCAGCTTTTCAACTTCTAAAAATGCATCACCCACAATTATGTTGGCTCGCGAGTCTTGCATCGATTTATTGTTTAGCTGTAGTAATCGCTTATTGATGTGCTCTGGCGTCGTAAAGTCACCGTCTTTATGACCAAATAAATTCAGTAGTTGCGCGTCTAAATCTATTAGCGTTACTTCACTTACAGGCCACTTTAAAACATCTCTAAGTGCAAGCCCGTCACCACCACCAATTATTAATACACGGTCGTGTCTGTTAGAGGTAAGCATTGCAGGGTAAACCAGCATTGAATGATATATTTGCTCATCAATACTTGAGAACTGTAAACGCCCATTT
Source organism: Pseudoalteromonas sp. S3431 (assembly GCF_000690035.1). Lineage (NCBI taxonomy): Bacteria > Pseudomonadati > Pseudomonadota > Gammaproteobacteria > Alteromonadales > Pseudoalteromonadaceae > Pseudoalteromonas > Pseudoalteromonas sp. S3431. The sequence goes on along the minus strand of NZ_JJNY01000050.1, from coordinate 3,198 downwards.
AAATATAAATCGGTGATTGGCTGAGGTTGGTTTTTGCTTAATCTTTCGGTTAAAACTACGTGCTGGTATTTGGTTGCTTGCGAATAAATTACTTTATCTTTGTATAAAACATTACTTAGATTGTTCATCCAGCTACTGCCAAATACTAAAATAAAGCCAAACAATGCCAACAGTACTATATGGCAAACTAAAAGTGCCTTAGCAAAGCGCACATGGGCATGGTAACGCCATAAAAACGCGAGCCCTGCGATGATGTTAAATAACGCCGTCCACGCCGCAGCTTGCATTATAGGCATTGAGAGCATGATGCTTACCCAAATGGCGGCGCCAATACCAGCACCAATATAATCGGCACCATAAATAGTCCCTGCGTTGTTTTCTAAAAAACGGCCATAAACGTGCTGACGAATGCGCGCTATAAGCGGTATTTCCATACCAATGAATAAGCCCAGTATTAAACCAAAAACATAAGGTAGAAAACGTGACCACTCTTGTAGCTTTTGAAATACGTAACCATTAAGTACAACATCAGGGGGTAAATTAAAAATGCTCGAAAATAAATGAGGAAGAGAATAACTTACAGCTATTACACCCGCTATCGCTAAAATGCAGCCCATGCCAACCAAAGCAATAATGCTTTCTAGCCAAGCAAAAGCGGTAAATGCATCTTTAAACCAGCGCGCTAAAAAAGCGCCTAAGCCCATTGCTACAATCATAGTACCAATCATGGCGTAAATAGCGCTTTCTACTGAGCCAAGTACACGGCCCGCATAATGAGACAGTAAGTATTCATAAATAAGGCCGCATCCAGCAAGCACGGCCATAACAGTAATTAGTAATATATCGTGCCCAAGTAAGCGAGACTTACTTGGGGGAGTGTTGGTTGATGACACTGATTATGCGCCTAGTAAGGTTGCCATAGTGATACCTACAGCAAATGATACTGCTGCAGAAATAGTAGCTACACCTACATTTTTTTGACGATTAACTTCATCGGAAATATCGCAACCAGATAAAATTATTTTAATTGTCACTAAGTGCAAAATAATAAATGCGACAAGGCTCACAACAGCGCTAATAGCCCAGTATAGTAAACTCGCATTAATATTATCAGCAGCGTATGGCGCAACACCCGTTGCAGCTGTAATAGCTAATGCACTACCTATTAAAAATCCAGCATAACGAATACCCACAGCTAAGTTACCATCAACAATTGCTTGTTGTAGGCAGTCGCCACTTTTGTTTGTACGCTTAAATAACTGCACTCGGTATTGGCTAACAAGTAGTAATACAACACTACCTATAATAAAGGCGGCAATTACAATTGGAAGACCATGCCAGCCATCAGTAGCCACCCATAAAAGTGCTGAGCGAATAACTATTGCAACGCTAACAACATGACCAAAATCAATTATTGAAGCTGTAACGTTACCTTTAACTATTTCGTTGTGCAGGCTTACTTTACGAAGCGCTACTTTATCTTGGAAAAAGTGGCCCAACTTAATAAGTACAATAGCTAATGCGCCGTAAGCTAACATTTGCAGTGCTTCTTGTTGCAGTGTTGCAGCAAAAGCACCACTACTTACACCTGTTAATACAATCGCCAGTGCCACTAAACCAGCGGCAAAGCTAATACCAAAAGCAAAGTTATCACGCTCTGTTATTTCATCATTTGCGTGTAAGTTTGAAACCCAGCCTTTTATATATTTAAGGCTTACAAATAATAAAACAATAATTGCAAAATCAATCGCCAACGCTTGTAGCGACCACATAGTTATTCCATTAAATTCATACATATTATTCTAACTCCAACTTATTCTTTTACTTACCACGGCTCACGCCACGAGAGGTTCTGCTACCGCTATCACGCACCGTTCCTGAGCTATTGCTATAACTGCTAGAACGAGAATAACTACTGCGGCTTTTTGGTGGCGTATAACTACTACGGCTTAAACCGGATGCACCTGTTTTTTTACTCGCATAAGGGCTTGTAAACTGCTTACCTTGGCGTTGGTATGTTTGGCGCGTGCGTGTTTCTAGCGCGCTTTGGGTTTTAATTTGTTTAGGGCTTGAATAACGCGAGCGGCCATAGTCATTGTAATAGCTATACTTTCGGCGCTTACTCCAGCTTCCATATTCAACACGATCAAATACATCACCTAAAATACGGTACATTCCGTACCATTGCCAAAAGCTAATACCGTTACTATTTGATTGCCAGTTACCATAGTTAGGGTTACCTACCATTTGGTTACCAACACCCTCACCTTCAGCTTGCTTACTAATTGCGCCTACACGCGCTAAAGTGCCTTTGGACATATCAGCTAGCATATTAATAGGATCGGTTAACGCATCAGAAAATAGCGTAGGTTTAGATGCATCACGCAACAAATCAATGCTATGTAACGTATCTTCGTAAGGAGGAATTAAGTAAGTTCCTTTAATATCTTTAAGTCGCTGTGTTAAGCCACTATAAAGTGCGCCTTGGCGCGTTGCATCAAGGGTAATTACATCAACAACTTTTGTAAGCTCTGGTTGTTGTTTTTTAAGAAGCTCGCCATATTCTTTAAGTAACACAGCATTACGTACACTTCCATTATCGAGTGCAGTACCAAGCTGAGACAGCTCCGTATCTACCTTTTTAATAGACTCTTGAATTGTTTGTTGCAGCTGCTCTTCTTTCGATTGACAACCCATAAGCACTGCGAACAAACAAAACAGGCTTATAAGTTTCCAAGCTTTAATATTCGACATTCATGTCACCTGATTTACTAAATTAACTCAGGTAGTTTTACACAGGTCACTTATTAAACCAAGAATGAAATTGCAACAAAATGAGAAGAAACGTGGGACTCTGTAATCAGGGTCTGATTTATTGAGAATTTAGTGAAAATATTAAGCTATATCGTAAGGTTAGAATTGAAGTTTAAGCGTTATAAGGGGGTACTTACAGTGATTTTAGCGTCAGGAATCGCTGCGCTCGCCCGCCCTACGTGATGGGTGTTGATGTGAGTGTGTGTTAATTACGCACATTTCACTTTTCTGCAGACGTAAAAAAGCCCGACTATTTCTAGTCGGGCTCTCTACAATTTGAAGCCTGGTAATGTCCTACTTTCACATAGCAAATGCTACACTATCATCGGCGCTGTTTCGTTTCACTACTGAGTTCGGCATGGAGTCAGGTGGGTCCAAAACGCT
>NZ_JJNY01000049.1:0-47567 GCF_000690035.1 Pseudoalteromonas sp. S3431 | reverse complement strand
ATTGAACGGCAGCTTCGGTTCAAAATCATTCCAAATTGGTTCAAATGCAAACGAAACAATTAACGTATCACTGTCTAGTGTAGCGGCAGAAAAAATTGGTTCTAACCAAGTTAATCTACAATCAGCAGCAGCAGATGGTTTTGGTCAAGCTGCAGCTGCTACAGCAACACTAGCAACAAGTGCTGTTGCAGGCGGTACATATGATATCTCTGGACGTAATGACGCTCAAGTTACTATTGCTGCAGGCGCTAGCGCAGAAGATGCAGCTGCTGCAATTAACAGTGTAACGAGCTCTACAGGTGTTACAGCTCAAGCAAGAACTGAAGCTGGCTTATCTCTTTCTGCGCTAGCTGCTGCAGATGAATCTGTAAGTTTTGAACTTAATGGTGAGAAGTTATCATTTGTTGCTACAGGTTCTAAATCAGGTGATGAGCAAGCATTAGCAGAAGCTATCAACAGTGCAACAGACGAGCATGGTGTAACTGCAACGATCGAAAATGGTGCTCTTTCTGTATCGAACAATAATGGTGCAGATATTACATTTGCAGATTTAACAGACAGTGCCGGTACACCTACAGTTGAACTTGATGTTACTCCAGAAGGTTATGATGGGGCTGCTGGTACAGCGGTAACATTAAATACAGCCGCTGGTGCAACGAGAGTATCAGGTGCTGTTCAGTTGAATTCTTCAGAGACATTTAGTGCTCAAGCAAGTGATGCGTCTTTAGCCGCCGGTACAACTGATGTAACAAGTAAGCTAAATGATGTTGCTGATGTTGATATTACAAGCCAGAAAGGCTCGCAAGATGCGTTAGCAATTATTGATAACGCGATTGCAAACATCGACTCACAACGAGCGAGCTTAGGTGCGGTGCAAAATCGTTTTGACCACACAATAAGTAACTTAGCGAATATATCAGAGAACGTGTCTGCATCACGTAGCCGAATTCAAGATACTGACTTCGCAACAGAAACAGCAGAGATGACGAAAAACCAAATATTGCAACAAGCAGGTACATCAATCTTGTCGCAAGCGAATCAGTTACCGCAAACAGCGCTTAGCCTACTAGGTTAATAAGCTAATAGTAGCGGCTAGGTTGTTGGCTAACTAATACAAAAAGTCAGTATTAGTAATTAAAAAGGAGATGGCTTTAGCTATCTCCTTTTGTAGTTTAAAGCTACAATTAGTACCAATCATATGCGTAATGCAGGAGGTGATATGAACACCATAACTTCAAGCTCGGAAACGATGTTGCCAGTTTCAACTACAGCGAGTGATGTAAAGCAAGCAGGTAACACTGCTAGTAATTTAACTGAACGTGCTATTGATGATGTAAAGCAAGTAGATACACAGACCCAGCAGCAATTGCAGCAGAAAATGTATGAAAAAGAGGCTGAAGATAAACAACAGCCTTTAGAACGTGAGCAACTAGAAGAAATGGCGCAACAATTGCAGGACTTTATGGGAGAAATGAATCGCAGTCTGCAATTTAAAGTAGATGAAGATTCAGGACGTGATGTAATTAAAGTGCTCGACAAAAACAGTGGAGAAGTAATTAAGCAATATCCTTCGGAGGAAGTATTAAGCTTAGTGTCTAAGCTGTCTGAATCGGCAGGTATTTTGATTGATCAAACGGTTTAGTATCAATATTAAATTAGTTTGTTTTTTAAGTATTTAAAGAGGTGAAGTATGTCTATTTCGTTTAATGGCTTAGGCTCTGGTTTAGCTGTATCAGATATTGTTGATGCATTAGTAAATTCAGAACAAGCACCAGCTGAAGCCCGTTTAAATACTAAAGAAGCTAGTTTAACAACTGATATTTCAGCCGTTGGGGCGTTAAAGTCAGCGCTTGAAAAAGTGCAAACCTCAATGGAAGCCCTTGGTGATAGTGACAAATATCAGCAACGTAGTACATCAGGCACTGATGATTTTATATCAATAAGTGCAGATGAAGACGCACAACCAGGCAGTTATAACGTAAAAGTGGATGCATTAGCGCAGGCTCATAAGTTATCATCAAGCGCATTTACTTCAGATGAGGCAATAGGGGCAGGTGTAATTACGATAGGCTCTGGTGATAATAGTTTCTCCACTGTTTTATCGGCTACCAATACTTTAGAAGACTTACGAGACCAAATTAATAACGGGCCTTTTACTGGCAATGATAGTAATGACTCAGTTGTTGCAACGATAGTAACAAGTGATTTAGGTCAGCACCTAGTGCTCACAAGTAAAGAGACCGGTGAAGAAAACGCGATTAAAATCACTGTACAAGACAGTGATGGTAATAATACAGATACAGGTGGATTATCTCGATTAGCCTATGATGTAACAGATGCAGACCCCCTAAATCATACAACTAACTTAACTGAAGTAAACGCTGCGCAGAATGCACAAATCACCATTGATGGCACGTTGGTTGTATCTAGCAGTACTAACGAGTTTAGTAATGTGATTGATGGTGTCGATATTACCGCTAAAAAACTGCATGATGCCGCGGATAGTGGTGACATAAGTGACATATCGGTCACTGAAAATAATAATAATATTAAAAGTGGTTTAAGCGGTTTTATTGCAAGCTACAATGAGTTGCTAGAACTTAGTAACACTTTAGGTGCATCTGGCGAAGATGGCGTAGGTGTAATGGCGGGAGATTCCTTATTACGTGGAGTCATGTCTAAACTAAGAGATACAATAACAAATTCAGTTAATGTAGAAGGTAATTCGCTGTCACTTTCACAACTAGGTGTAACAACAGACCGATATGGTGTGCTTAGTTTAGATAGTGATACCTTAAGTGACCAAATTAATGCAGATGTAGGTTCTGTGCAGCAGTTTTTTGTTGGCAGTAACGATGATGATGGTGGTTTTGCACAGTCGTTTGATGAGTTAATGAGTTTCTATACAGATTCTGACGGAATTATTCAAAACAGAATCGATAGTAAAACAAATCAACTAGATGATTTAGATGATCAGCGAGAGAGTTTAACAAGTAAAATGGAATCGTTATCGTCTCGACTATATGCTCAATATAACGCAATGGATTTATTAGTTGCAAGCCTTAATAACACCAGTAGTTATGTTCAAGCTCAATTAGAAAATATGCCAGGTGTAGTTAGACAATCAAATTAATCCTTTAGTAAAAGCTTTACTAAACGTGATCAATAAAAAACCGCTAAGTTTAAACTTAGCGGTTTTTTATTGTGTAATATTTATCTGAGATAATACTTATACTAATCTGCTTATATGGGGTCTATTTAACCTAAACTCTGGACAATAAATCTATCTCGGGCAGCTATTTTCAGCGCTAATACCAATCTGCAATAAAACTCGATAAATTTGAGGGCTTAAACTTGGCGCTAACTGTGTTAAAAATTTCTGATATAGAACAACTAAATAACGAAATTTTTGCCCAGTTATCGACAAGGTTTTCTTTCCTCAAAATAGCTCACTTAATTAAGCTGATTGGTATAAATTACGTGTAATATATAGAGTATTGAATAAAGTTATTTAATTTACTTACTAAGTCGCTTTATAAGCCTTAATAGCCCTTCCTGACTTTTTATACTTAATAATTGCTTTAGATGATTCACTTTTAGCTATGTTAGCTTTAGCTAAAATGGAATTAATTGTAATTTGAATTGACTGTAATTGCTCTGCATTAGGGCTGTTATTACTTTCACACCATTTTTTTAAATCTGTATTTAAGGTTTTTAAAATGGGTTGAGCTTCATCGGCATTATTATCGTTCACTAACGATTCAATTTCCTTAAGCAGTATTTTTATATGTTCTGCTTGATTTGTTGTTAGCTGCTCTGAAGCATTACTCGCATTCATAATATAAGCTAAACCGCAGAAACACGTTGATCAACAGGAATATTATCCCAGCCTTCTTTTATTTCTTTTACAATGTTAGACACCTCTAATACCGCGTCAACATCATTATTTAAATTGGCTTTGGTTAATGTGCGTTGGCAATAATCGTAAAGTGCCAATAAGTTGTTAGAAATACTAGGGTCTTGTTCTACTTCTAAATTAAGTGCATCTTGCAGCGCGCCGAATAACAAAACGCAGGCTGATATATTCTCGCCCTTTTTTTCAATCTCTTTTCGCTCAATAAATCCTTTTGTAGCTGCTAAACGACCAATAATATTACTGAAAATAAGATTTATTTGTTCGTACGGGGTCATTTCGGCAATATTACTTACACGAACTTGACTGTATTTTTTTACTGAAACATGAGCCATGGGGAAATCCTAGATTTAAACGATAAAAATTATGTAAAAATAAAAGCAATAATAATGCCAAGCATTTTTTACTTATCTATTTATCGGCATGTTCGCTTTCAACTTAAGCTAATATTAGATTATATTTACTAAGAAAGTCAGCTTTGCTAAGGAATTAAATAATTTTAAAAAAATGATTTTGACACAACTTTAATAATTGGTACTTAATGATTAACTCTTAAGTATTGTTATTTTAACTAGCTGTCTGTTTTTTGGCGTTTATGTCAAAAAAATGCCGCTATCGCTTGCATCCATGGCGAACTGGCTTACAATTTAGGTAATTAAATAAATGAGTGAAAGTACGGCTCGCTAAATATGATCTTGATTTTAGATAATAATAACAATCGCGCAATAGGTTTAAATGCATCGCTTACTTTTATTGGTGAAGCAGTACAATTGTTAAATGAAACAAATTTTGAACAAGAGTGTGAAAAGTACCAACAAAAAGAATGCATGATCATTTTAGGTGCATTGCAGTTTCTTGATCACGAAGGTTTAATTAAGCGCTACCCAACCTTACCTTTTTTATTAATAGGCGAAACCCTTAAACCATTACTAAGCATTGCTAATGTGGTTGGCCTCATTTGCGAACCGTTTAGTCATGAAGTAACAACACAGTTGCTTCACGATTGTCAGCAATATCAGCGAATGTTACCAAATGGACATAAACATACCAAACCCCTTAAAACCTTTGACGGGCTAGTGGGTGAAACAGATGCAGTAAAAGATGTACGCTTTTTAATTGAGCAAGTGGCAAAAACGGACGCTAATGTTTTAATTTTAGGTGAGTCAGGAACCGGTAAAGAAGTCGTTGCTCGTAATGTACACCTGCTTTCTAAGCGTAACAATGGGCCATTTGTGCCTGTTAACTGTGGTGCTATTCCGGCGGAGTTATTAGAAAGTGAGTTATTTGGCCATGAAAAAGGGGCATTTACAGGAGCAATATCCGCTCGTAAAGGACGCTTTGAACTTGCACAAGGTGGTACGCTGTTTTTAGATGAAATAGGTGATATGCCGTTGCAAATGCAGGTTAAGTTGCTGCGCGTATTACAAGAACGCAGTTACGAGCGAGTTGGCGGTACAAAGGCGATTCAAGCTGATGTACGTGTTATTGCTGCAACGCACCGAAATTTAGAAAATATGATTGAGGAAGGTAGTTTTCGTGAAGATTTGTACTATCGATTAAATGTATTTCCTATTGAAAACCCGTCATTAAGTGAGCGCGCAGATGATATTCCACTGCTTTTAAAAGAACTGATGCGCCGTGTTAACGATCAAACAGGTTCTACCGCTAAGTTTACTGAGCGCGCAGTGGAGAGCTTAAAAGAGCATGCTTGGCCTGGTAACATTCGTGAGCTAGCTAATTTAGTGGAACGAATGGTTATTATGTTTCCTGAAAAGGTAGTCGATATTCCCGATTTACCCAATAAATACCGCTATATTGAGGTAGAAGCATATGAGCCTGAGTACCCAGAAGAGTTAATGGAAAAAGACGCGTTTAACGATATATTTAGCACAGGATTCAGTGATTACGAAAACGAACCTGAAGCAGAGTTTAACCAAGTTGGAAGTGGGTTGTTGCCCGATGATGGTATTGAACTTAAAGATTACTTAGCCGAGCTTGAAATTAGCTTAATAACGCAAGCGTTAGAGCGCTTTGATTACGTTGTGGCTCGCGCAGCAGAAATATTAGGTGTACGCAGAACCACGCTAGTTGAAAAAATGAAAAAGTATAACCTTTCAAGAGATTAGTTTTTGAACGCCTGCAAGCAGCGCGTCTACAAAACAACCTCAAAAACTTTGGTGGTAGACGTCTAGCTTGCTCACGTGAAAAGCGAAGCTTTTAATTATTTAAACACCCATCCAAAAAACTACGTTTTTGAACGCCTGTAAGCAGCGCGTCTACAAAGCAACCTCAAATCAAAACTTTGGCGTAGACGCTGAGCTTGCTCGCGTGAAAAGCGAAGCTTTTAATTACCTACCTATTTACCTGCTTACTCACCACTAAAAGCCTTAATAATTTCTTCTTTTCTAAAACAGTCATTACTGTGATCGTTAACCATACCGCAGGCTTGCATGTGTGCATAGACTGTTGTTGGGCCTAAAAACTTAAATCCTCGCTTTTTTAAGTCTTTAGCAAATGCAGTTGATTGTTCAGTTATAGCAGGGTAGTCCTCAATATTATTCACGTGACTAACAAGCGGCTTATTACTCACAAATTGCCATTGATAGTTGCTAAAGCTACCAAACTCTTTTTGAATATCGATAAAACATTTTGCGTTATTAACAGTTGCTGCAATTTTTAAACGGTTACGAACAATCTCTTTATTTAACATTAGACGCTCAATGTCATCTGATGTAAATTCAGCTACTTTTTTTACATCAAAATTAGCAAATGCCTTTTTATAACCTTGGCGTTTTTTTAATATGGTGTACCAACTCAAACCCGCCTGTGCTGATTCAAGAGTTATAAATTCGAATAGTTTTTGGTCATCATAAAGTGGCACCCCCCATTCTTCATCATGGTAAGTAACGTAGTCAGGTTTAGTCGTGTCTAGCCATGGACAACGGCATTCTATTTGCTCACTCATTATTATTCCTTAGCGTGCGTCATTTTTATGTCGCTTGTTTTTCTTATGTAACTTAATGATAAATATATAAATAAACTTTGGTACAAATTGTGCATTTAACTCTGTATCTACATTAGTTTGAGATTTGATTATGGCCCTTGCAAGCGTGCTAAAACCACAGTTTATTTCTGCAAATAAGTATAACCCATGTTTACTTCAAGAGGAGTACATTGGTGAGCTAAGTGATCTTCGTAAGCAGGCAAGTTGGCTTTCGCACTTGGTTGATACAATGCCCACTGGTGTTGTTGTACTTGATGGTAAAGGCATGGTTGCTAAAGCGAACCAAATTGCGATTGATATGCTTGGTGAACCACTTGAAGGTGAAAAGTGGTTTTATGTTATTCAGCGGTCTTTCAAACCACATCAAGATGATGGACACGAAGTATCATTAAAAGACGGGCGTTTAATTAAGCTCGATATCACCGCTTTGGCTCCAGAGCCGGGACAACTTATTTTAATGACGGACTTAACTGAGACGCGACGTTTACAAAAACGTGTTGCACATATGCAGCGATTAAGTGCGCTGGGTAAAATGGTGGCGTCTCTTGCGCATCAAGTACGCACGCCTCTATCTGCAGCAATGCTTTATGCTGCTAACTTAGGCTCAAAGCGCTTGCCAGAAGCATCTCGCGATAATTTCCAAACTAAATTGATGTCACGATTAAAAGATTTAGAAACGCAGGTTAATGACATGCTGTTATTTGCTAAAAGCGGTGAGCAGCAAGTCGTTGAACAAGTCTCTATGCAGCAATTATTAACAGAAGTGAAAACCGGTGCTGATGCCATGGTCGCACTTAATGAAAGCGAGCTGGATGTAAGTCTTCCTGAACCAGATATTGTAATAGTGGGGAATAAGACAGCGCTAGCCAGTGCTGTTCAAAACCTTATTCACAATAGCATTCAAGTGATTGGTTCTGGGGCTAAAGTGCATTTGAGTGCCGCGACTGATTTACAAGATCACGACTTTGTGCGTATTAGTGTAAGCGATAATGGTCCCGGTATTGATTTAAGTCAGGCTGATAAAATGTTTGAACCCTTTTTTACTACAAAAAGCCAAGGCACTGGTCTAGGGCTTGCTGTTGTAAGTTCGGTGGTTAATGCGCATCAAGGACGTGTTGACGTTAGTAACAATGCTCATGGTGGAGCTTGTTTTAGTTTACTGTTGCCAATACGCGCGACATCTAAATTAGAGGAATCATTATGAGTAATATTATTTTAGTCGTAGAAGATGATGCGGGGCTCCGTGAAGCTTTAATTGATACGCTGGAGATGTCAGGTATTGAATGCGTTTCAGCTAATAGCGCAGAGCAAGCGATGTTATTGCTTAAAAAAGAGCAATTTTCATTAGTCGTAAGTGATGTGCAAATGGGAACCATGAGCGGTTTGGACTTACTGCGAAGTATTAAATTAAATTATCCCGATTTACCTGTATTGATGATGACGGCCTATGCCACGATTGATGATGCTGTTGAAGCTATGCGTTTAGGTGCTATTGATTATATGGCTAAACCATTTGCACCTGAAGTGCTGCTAAATATGGTGAGTCGCTATTTGCCTGAAAAAGCGAGAGAGACAGATGGCCCTATTGTTGCCGACCCAAGTAGCATTCAATTACTCGAACTTGCAAGTAAAGTTGCACGCTCTGATGCGAGTGTAATGGTGCTCGGGCCTAGTGGTTCAGGTAAAGAAGTGCTCGCGCGTTATATTCACGATAAATCGAGTCGATGCAATGAACCCTTTGTTGCTATAAATTGTGCTGCGATCCCTGAAAATATGCTTGAGGCCACTTTATTTGGTTACGAAAAAGGGGCGTTTACAGGTGCTATTCAAGCATGCCCTGGTAAATTTGAACAAGCGCAAGGCGGAACAATTTTACTAGATGAAATCACTGAAATGGATTTAGGATTACAGGCAAAGCTACTACGAGTGCTACAAGAGCGGGAAGTAGAGCGTTTAGGTGCTCGTAAGACAATCCAACTAGATGTTCGTGTATTAGCAACGAGTAATCGTGACTTAAAAGAAGCGGTCGCTAAGAACCAATTTAGAGAGGACTTATATTACCGACTTAATGTTTTTCCATTAATGTGGCGACCTCTTTGCCAGCGCCCTGGTGATATAATTATACTCGCAAAGCATTTAATAGAACGCCATATAAATAAAAGTAAAGAGCCTATGGCCTACTTAGATAAAGCAGCAGAGCAAAAACTACTTGCTCATGCATGGCCTGGTAATGTTCGTGAACTGGATAACGTAATTCAGCGAGCACTGATACTACGAAGTGGTAATACAATAAATGAACATGCTATTTTTATCGAAAACTTAGTAGCAAGCGATTTTGTAATTACACCAACAGAAGTATTGGAAACAGCAACGTCAAACGAAGCTATAAATAGCTTAAGCACGGCATATTACGATGAAAAAATGCCTATGGTTGGTGAGCCAAAGCAAGATTTACTTGCGGTTGACACCGGGAGCTATAAAGATGAACTTAAAGACAAAGAGCATAGTATTATTTTAGAAACATTAGCTCGCTGTCAAGGTAAGCGCAAAGATGTAGCAGAAACATTAGGTATTAGCCCTCGAACATTACGTTATAAGCTAGCGCAAATGCGCGATTTAGGTATTTCACTTCCTGCATAATCCCTCTAAGCCCCAAATTTAATTAATTTAATTTGGGGTTGTCAAAACTCTGACTCACAAGCTGACTGTAACCAATTGTTTTAATTGTGTTTTTAGTTGGCATGGTTTGTGCTTTATTATCTTTATAAGCTTAACTGCATTGTCAGAGAAAAATTATGAAAATTCAAAATAGCGCTGTCTTTCAAGAAATGCAATCAATGGCCCTTGAAGCTGGCCGTAATAATCAAATTAATAAATTGCCAACTCAAGTGCAGTCTACTTCTACTGCACAATTTGGCGATATGCTAAGTAATGCGCTAAATACAGTGCATGAGTTACAACAAGATACAGGCCAAAAAGTAAAAGCAGTTGAAATGGGTGACCGAAGTGTATCGCTTGCTGAGGCGATGATTGCTTCTCAGAAATCTTCGGTTGCATTTGAAGCTACAGTACAGGTTCGTAATAAACTTGTAGAAGCTTACAAAGAAATCATGAACATGCCTGTTTAACTAGGTAGTGGAGAATTATCGTGGCGCAATCTAACCAATCTACAGACCTTGCACTTGCTAGTGGTGATATCGACCAAAGTGATAGTGATGATCAACAAGAACAGAAATCAGGCTATTTAAGTGCTTTAAATGGTACTGATGTATTACGCCAAGTGACACTGGTTATAGCTCTGGCTATTTGTTTGGCTATTGCCATTTTTATCATTATTTGGGCACGTCAGCCAGATATGCGCCCATTGGGTAAAATGCAAACAGAAGAGTTAATTCAAACCCTCGATTTTTTAGATGCACAAAAGATAGAATATCAACTTGATGGTAATGTCGTATCGGTTGATGAAAGTGAATATCAAAATATAAAATTATTAATGACTCGCGAAGGGTTAGACCAAGGACCTACTTCGGGATCAGATATTATCATGCAAGATATGGGGTTTGGGGTTAGTCAGCGTCTTGAACGTGAGCGCCTCAAACATGGTAGAGAGCAGCAATTAGCACGTACTATAGAAGAGCTTAATAATATTACTCGTGCGAAAGTATTGCTTGCTATACCAAAAGAGAACGTATTTGCGCGCAGAGAGAAAAAGCCATCTGCCACCGTTGTGCTAACACTTAAACGTGGACGCTCTCTTAATGGTGAAGAGATAGACTCTGTTGTTGATATGATTGCTTCAGCAGTACAAGGCTTAGAGCCAGGTAGGGTGACTGTTACAGATCAAAATGGTCGCTTATTAAATTCAGGTTCGCAAAGCTCATTAGCAGCACGTTCTCGTAAAGAGTACGACTTAGAACGTAAACGAGAACAAGAATATTTAGAAAAAATAGACAGCATTTTAATACCTGTCGTAGGGCTTGCAAATTATACAGCCCAAGTTGATTTAAGTATGGACTTTAGTGCGATAGAAGAAACACAAAAACGCTACAATCCAGATTTACCTGCAGTGAGAAGTGAAACCACATTTGAAGAAAATAACATAGGCGGTTTAGCCGTTGGTATTCCAGGTGCGCTTACGAATCAGCCTCCACTAAACTCGAATATTCCAGAAGTAGCAGGACAAGGTGGTGCAGGAACAGGCACTTCGCCAACTCGTAATCACAAAGAATCTACGCGAAACTATGAGCTTGATACTACTATTTCGCATAAACGCCAGCAAACGGGGGTAATACGCAGAATAAGTGTATCGGTTGCTGTTGATTATATTCCAAAAGTGGATGAAAACGGCGAAACGACCATGACACCACGATCAGTGGAGGCATTGTCAAATATTCGTCGTTTATTACAAGGCGGTGTCGGGTTTGATATGCAGCGTGGCGATGCACTTGAAGTGGTAACAGTGCCATTTGTGCGTGAAACGACAGGTTTAGACCTTGAAGTCCCAATGTGGGAGCAAGATTGGTTTGTGAAGTATGTGCGTCTGGGTCTAGGTGCCTTAGTAATTATTGTTCTTATTATGGCCGTTGTTAAACCAATGCTTAAACGTCTAATTTACCCAGATAATACCTTGGAAGAGTATGATGAAGATGCATTGAGTTCAGGGGTTGATATTGGTGACAGTACACTTGATATGCTAAATAAAGACTTTGATTCTGCTTCAATTGGCTTCTCTAGCGATGGTACACTACAGTTACCAGACCTACATGGTGACGAGGACTTATTAAAAGCAATTCGTGCCCTTGTAGCTAACGAACCAGAACTATCATCACAAGTAGTGAAAGCGTGGTTAACAGAAGATGACTGATCAAGAACAAAAACAACTGCCAACAGCATTTGATGTTGATAAGCTCGATGGTGTAGATAAAGCGGCTATATTACTTTTGAGTTTATCAGAAGAAGATGCGGCGCAAATACTCAAGCATTTAGAACCTAAACAGGTACAAAAAGTGGGTATGGCAATGGCGGGCTTAGATGACTTGTCTCAAGCTAAAATAAGTGCCGTGCATAATTTGTTTATTGAACAAATTCAGAGTTTTAGTACGATAGGCTTCCAATCTGAAGATTTTATCAAAAAAGCACTTACAGCTGCATTGGGTGAAGATAAAGCAGCCAGCCTTATTGACCAAATTGTTATGGGATCAGGCGCTAAGGGACTTGATTCTCTTAAGTGGATGGACTCTAAGCAGGTAGCGAATATTATTCGTAATGAGCATCCGCAAATTCAAACTATTGTTTTATCTTATTTAGAGCCAGAGCAGTCTGCTGAAATATTGGCACAGTTTCCTGAAAAAGTACGTTTAGATTTAACTATGCGTATTGCTAATCTTGAAGAAGTGCAACCTGCGGCATTGCAAGAGCTCAATGAGATTATGGAAAAACAATTTGCAGGTCAAGCGGGTGCGCAAGCAGCTAAAATGGGCGGTTTAAAAGCTGCAGCTGATATTATGAACTACCTTGATACAAATGTAGAAGGGCAGTTAATGGACTCTATTCGTGAGCACGATGAAGAGATGTCACAGCAAATTCAAGACTTAATGTTCGTATTTGAAAACTTAATGGATGTTGAAGACCGTGGCATTCAAGCAATTTTGCGTGAAGTACAACAAGATGTACTTATGAAAGCGATTAAAGGCACAGACGATGCTCTTAAAGAGAAAATATTAGGTAACATGTCTAAACGTGCAGCAGAAATGCTTGCTGATGATTTAGAAGCAATGGCACCTGTAAGAATTAGTGAAGTTGAAGCTGCGCAAAAAGAAATTTTATCAACTGCACGTCGTTTATCTGATTCTGGCGAGATTCAGCTAGGTGGCGGTGGTGGTGAGGAGTTCCTGTAAAGCATGAGTAAGTTAAAAGGTCGTCCACTCAATGCAGAAGAAGCAGATGAATTATTAAGAAACTGGTCAGTGCCCAATATGGCTCCGGACGAAAGAAGTTTTGGAGATCGTTCAACTGCTTTTGGCACACCACTTTCGGATTTATACAAAAAAGAAATGGCCGAAGAGGTACCTGTAGAGGAACCTCAGGAACCTGAATTACCTTCTATTACTATGGCTGAACTTGAGCGAATTCGACAAGATGCTTATGAAGAAGGTCTTAAACAAGGGCATGAGCAAGGTTATATTGATGGTTTTGATAAAGGCGTTACAGAGGGAAAAGAGGCCGGTTATAAAGAGGGGCTTGAACTAGGTAAAACTCAAGGTCATGAGGACGTAAAACCATTAATTGAAGAACAACTCACGGGTTTGCGTAGCATATTAGATAATTTAACTACTCCTTTGAATAAAGTGGATGAACAAGTTGAAAAACAATTAGTCCAATTGACAGTAATGCTTGCTGAAGCAATAATTTATCAAGAAGTAAAAACCTCTCCTGATGTTATTTTACATACACTTAAACTAAGTATCGATTCGCTTAATGCTGAGCAAGAAAAGGTACGTATACATTTACACCCAGAAGATTTAGAACTCATAAAAAACAGCTATGGAGAACAAACCATCGCAGATAATAATTGGCAACTAATCGCTGAACCTACACTTGAACGTGGCGGTTGCGAGGTTAAAACAGCCCAATCCTCACTCGATATGACCTTGAAAACTCGCGTCAAAGAAACATTGGATAGTTTTTTGCATAATAGTGGTATCTAACTACTTTATTGGCATGTCATGTCTGAACAATGTGCATCTTTAAGCGAACGCTTATCTCAATATAAACAGCATATTAATACACCAGCCCTCGCGGTAGCGGGTATTTTAACACGTGTCGTAGGCCTCACACTTGAAGCAAAAGGTTTACGTGCGCCTGTTGGAAGCCAATGCAAAATAGAAACTATGAATGGTTTTGTTGATGCTGAAATAGTAGGTTTTAATGAGCAAACTCTTTACCTAATGCCTAATGATCATATTTCAGGAGTATTACCTGGTGCTCGAGTGATCCCTCAGGTCAATAACTTAGGTTTACCCGTTGGAATGAGTTTGTTAGGCCGCGTTGTTGATGGATTAGGTCGCCCACTTGATGGTCTTGGTAAAATAAATGCGGAACATTATTTAAAATTTGCACAAAATACTATAAACCCACTTTCTCGACGTCCGATAAGCCAGCCTATGGATGTGGGAGTGCGTGCTATAAATTCGGTCATTACTGTAGGTCAAGGCCAGCGCATGGGCTTGTTTGCAGGTTCTGGTGTCGGTAAGTCGGTGCTTTTAGGTATGATGACACGCGGCAGTGAGGCCGATGTTATTGTTGTTGGACTAGTAGGTGAACGTGGCCGAGAAGTAAAAGAATTTATTGAAGAGATTCTTGGTGTAGAAGGGAGAAAACGTTCAGTTGTTGTTGCTGCACCGGCTGATTCATCTCCTCTTATGCGTTTAAAAGGCTGTGAAAGTGCTGTAACAATTGCTGAGTATTTTCGTGATCAAGGTTTAAATGTATTGTTGCTACTAGATTCAGTTACTCGATATGCAATGGCACAACGTGAAATTGCACTTGCTGTTGGCGAGCCTCCAGCTACAAAAGGTTATCCGCCATCAGTGTTTGCTAAATTACCGGCGCTGGTGGAACGCGCCGGTAACGGCGGGGAAGGGCAGGGATCAATTACTGCTTTTTTCACAGTATTAAGTGAAGGTGATGATATGCAGGATCCCATTGCTGATGCTGCACGGGCTATTTTAGATGGTCATATTGTACTTTCCCGTGATTTAGCTGACAGTGGTCATTATCCGGCAATTGATATTGAAAAGTCGATTTCACGAGTGATGCCTCAAGTTGTCTCACAAAAGCATATGCAACAAGCTCGTGTGCTTAAGCAGGTATATTCTATGTATCAGCAAAATAAAGATATGATCACTTTAGGCGCTTATCAAAAAGGCACTGACCAAATGCTTGATCAAGCTATTAATATGATGCCCAGAGTTAATACTTTTTTACAACAAGGTATGCGTGATGTGATTAGTTACGATGATGGCTTACAAGGCTTAGCACAACTATTAGGACAAGCATAATGGCTAAGAATAAGCTGCATTTGTTGCTCAAACTTGAAAATGACAAAGAAGAAAACTTACGCATGAGTTACCTACAAGCAAATCAGAATTTGCAGGCCAATCAACAAAAATTACAAGGTCTGAATGATTTTCGAATGGAATACATGCAACAGTTACATGTAAAAGGCCAGTCAGGTTTATCAAGTGCAGGATTTAGTCAATATCATGCTTTTATAGCAAAAATAGAAGAAGCAATTCGCCAACAGGCGAGTACAGTTAATACGGCTAAGCAAGTAGTCAGTCAACGAAAAGCAATTTGGTTAAAGCAACAAATTAAAGCTAAAGCTGTTGCTAAGTTAATTGAAAACCAAAAATTAAAAGCAGATGTGCTTATTGCGAAAAGTGAGCAAAAAATGTTAGATGAGTTTTCATCCAACCAATTTTTTCAGCGTCGTAAAGTTTTATAAATTAGGCACGTAAATTGCTTTATTTAGGCAGTCTTTAATTTTTGGCAATATGCGGTGGCGTGTTGCCGCAATAATGTTAGGTGGTTTATGGTGATGAATGATATTTCTAGTTTGGTTGCGTCTGAGCAAGATTCTTATTTAGCCTCTAAAGACAATCGTTTAGCTAAAGATAAAGAAAGCAATGACACCGAGTTTCTAAATCAGTTACACAGTGCGCATAATTCAATTGAAGCGGCAAGTAAACGTAGCTCTTCAGGTGATGCGAAAGATTCGATTCGTGCCGCTGAGCCTAAACAGGCAAAAACTGATATTGTAGAAAATGAGCAAGAAAACCAAGATAATACTAATTTATCTGGAGATAGTATGCTGGCTCAAATTAACTCTGCACAAGCTATTGATATATCAGTTAAAAAACACTCTGAACAGAGTTCTGATACTATTGATACTGATTTAGATAAAACTAAATCCGCTGATAATATAATTTCAAGTGCATCACAAAACATCGGGCAAAAGGCCGCTGAACAAAAAAGTACTGAATCGCAAGCTACTGACAAAGGTACTAGCGATGCTGCAGCATTAAATAAAAGTAATATAAATAAAGGTTTTGCCGCAGAGAAGCTTGATGAGCAATTAAATCCAGTCGTTGATAAAAATGAACACGATAAAGAGGGGCCTATTATAGATAAACCAGGCGTCGCCAAACGTGTTGCTGCTGATGAATCACAAATTAAACCTGCCTTGGTAGACAACAAGCAAACGCCAAAAAGTGAGATCACGAATACTCAACGTGTAAGTAATGTGGATTCTCAAAGCAGTAACAGTGCTGCAGTTGAAACGTTGTTAAGTAAAGATGATAGTGCAATAAAGTTAGATAAAATATTGTCAAGTTTGACTCCTGAGCAGCGTGAACAATTAATTACTCAATCTCAAACCGTAAATAAATCAACTAACAATGATAATATTGCGGCTTTAAAACAAATGCTTAATGCGTTTGTGACTGAAAATAATAAACCACAAGCTTTAGTACCTAAACAATCTTTTAATGCAGAAATTAGCGCGTTAACGACGACTGAAAAACAAGCGTTATTGTCTCAGTTAACAACTTATATTAAAACCGAACAGCCACAAGGTGCTCAGTTAACTTATCTCAAAGAAGCGGTAAGTGTGCTTGAAACATCAATCAATTTAGAACAACCAAAGAATAAAATAACTACTTTTGTTGCAGGTGAAACTCCAAATACTGTTTACAATTCGCAGAAGCAGAGTGTGAAATCGACAATAAATGAAAATAGTATTCCGCCAGACCAATTAGCTGAGGCGGACGATGATTTGATAAAACAACTAGACACGATTCAAAAAGATGGTTCTAAAATCAATAATGCAGAACAGCTAACCCCGCGTTCTATGCAGCTATTTACACAAATCACAGGCGTACTTGATACCTTGCAAAGGGGCGGATTAAGTAATTACGATACTTTAGGCTATGAACAAGCAATACTAGATACGCAAGTGTTGCAATCTCAACAATTACAAAGCACTGCGCAAGGTAAGCAAATGAGTATTGATCCGGGTGTTATGCAGGCGGTTAATATTATTAAAAGTGATGCCGCTAAGCTCTTGCAAGAGCGCGTCAGTTCAATGCTAAGTATTAACAATAAAGAAGCTGAAATACGCTTAGATCCACCTGAAATGGGCAGTATGCAAATACGTATTAGAAGTGATGCTGAGCAAGCCCAAATTAATTTTGTAGTACAAAATCAGCAAGCAAAAGAGGCGTTAGAACAATCATTACCTCGTTTGCGTGAAATGCTCGCACAACAAGGTATTGAATTAGGCGATAGCAGTATTTCATATGGCGATTCTAAGAACGAAACCACAGAACAAAATGACGATGATTCAAAAAACGGTTTGGTTAATAAAAATACCATTAACGAAGAAAATGCCGATTCAGGAGAGGCTCAACTACAAAGTTCTCGACAACAAACTTCATCAGCAATAGATTACTATGCCTAAGTACTGCTATTATAATAACTAAAACAAGTAAGTACCTTTGCAAATAAAGGAAATACAATGGCTGAAGACACTAATTTAGAAATTGAAGAAACAGGTAAAAGTAAAAAGAAGCTGATAATTATTATTGTTGCCGTTGTACTTGTTGTTGGTGCCGCCGCAGGTTATTTTTTAATGTCAGGTTCTGATGAGGTCCCAGCAGAAACGTTAGATGAAGAAACGGCCATAGCGGCTGAGGCTCCTGTTGCTTCTGGCTCATCTGCTTCGATTGGCAGTGCACTGTATGTTGCTATGCCCAGACCTTTTGTATTTAATGTACCAGGTTCAAGTCGTGATAGGATTGTACAAATTAAAGTGCAGTTATTGGTTCGTGGTGAAGTCAATGAAGAGACTGCAAAAAAACATATCCCACTTATAGAAGGCACGTTATTAAGTGTATTTTCTACAACTACAGCTGATGAATTAAGTACAAGTGCAGGCAAAGAAACATTGCGTTTTTCTGCGCTTGAAAAAGTACAAACAGCTTTGGCTGGCGTTGAAGGTAGTAAAGTAATTGAGCGGGTTTTGTTTACCGGCTTTGTGATGCAATAAGGGGTTAGCGTGAGCGATTTATTATCCCAAGACGAAATTGATGCGTTATTACACGGTGTTGATGATGTCGAAGAGGAAGAGCACGATAGTGAAGACGGCGGAGGTAGTACACTTCAGTACGACTTCTCTTCGCAGGATCGAATCGTGCGTGGTCGCATGCCGACACTTGAAATTGTTAACGAACGTTTTGCTAGGCATATGCGAATTAGCCTATTTAACATGATGCGCCGTACTGCTGAAGTATCGATAAATGGTGTGCAAATGATTAAATTTGGTGAATATATTCACACCCTTTTTGTACCTACCAGCTTAAATATGGTCCGCTTTCGACCATTAAAAGGCACCGGGCTAATCACTATGGAAGCACGACTTGTGTTTATTTTGGTTGATAACTTTTTTGGTGGCGATGGACGTTATCATGCAAAAATAGAAGGCCGCGAGTTCACACCAACAGAACGTCGTATTGTACAAATGCTACTTAAAATAATCTTTGAAGATTATAAAGAAGCATGGGCGCCTGTCATGGATGTATCTTTTGAATACCTCGACTCAGAGGTCAACCCTGCCATGGCTAATATTGTGAGCCCCACAGAGGTTGTAGTTATTAGCTCTTTTCATATTGAGCTTGATGGTGGTGGTGGTGATTTTCACATAGCATTACCTTACTCCATGCTTGAGCCAATCAGAGAGCTGTTAGATGCAGGTGTGCAGTCGGATACTGAAGATACCGATTTACGATGGAGTAAAGCGCTTCGCGATGAGATTATGGATGTAGAAGTTGGATTATCAACTCAATTACTTGAAGTTGATTTGTCTTTAAAGCAAATAATGGAACTCAAAGCAGGCGATATAATCCCTGTTGAAATGCCTGAGCACATTACAGTATTTGTCGAAGAGTTACCTACATTCAGAGCCAAAATGGGCCGCTCTCGTGATAGTGTTGCCCTACAGATTAGCGAAAAAATTAAACGACCTGATTCAGTTAAATCTGAGCTGCATGTATTTACCAAAGGCGGCAAGAAAATTGACTCAGATGCAGAATTAGCAGAATTAGAGGATGATTTACACCTTTCTGATGGTGTAGATTTAGACTGGTAATTGATTAAAAGGTTAAAAGTATGAGTGATGATCAAGATACTATGGACGAGTGGGCTGCTGCGCTTGCAGAAGCCGATACCCCAGATGAAGGTGCTGAGGCGCATGTTGCAGAATTAGACGAGTTAAGTGATTCAAAGCACGAAATCAGCGGCGATGAAAAACGTAAACTCGATACGATTTTAGATATCCCCGTTACCATTTCTATGGAAGTTGGCCGTTCTAAAATAAATATTCGTAATTTACTGCAGCTTAACCAAGGATCAGTTGTTGAGCTTGATCGTGTTGCGGGTGAGCCATTGGATGTTTTGGTTAATGGTACTTTGATTGCTCATGGAGAGGTTGTTGTAGTAAATGACAAGTTTGGTATTCGCTTAACTGATGTAATAAGCCAAATAGAGCGGATCAAAAAATTACGATGAGCTTATTAGTTGCTTTAACGAGTTCCGTTTTTTCAAAAGCAGATGTGGCAACACCAACTGGAGATATACTCTCTATGGTGCTGTCACTCGTAATGGTGCTAGTACTTATCATCGTGCTGGCATTTTTTGTAAAGAAGCTTAATCCAAATCTAGCAAACAGCGATGAGTTTAAAGTAGTTAGAAGCCTACCTTTGGGTTCTCGTGAGCGTTTAATGGTTGTTGAAATAGACAATGCGCAGCATTTGCTTGGTGTAACGCCTCACAGTATTAATTACTTACACAAGTTAGAAACCCCATTAAGCGAAAAAGAACTTCCTGAATTAGCTAAACGATTTGGTAAACTTTTAAACCCGCAATCAAACCAAAATAAAAAGAATTAGACCTATGACAAAGTGGCTGCTTATTATTTTCGCCATGGTATTTGTACCAAGTGTCAGTGCTGAGGGTATTGATGCGCTAACCATTACAACAAACGCCGATGGCACACAAGATTACTCAGTAACGTTACAAGTTTTAGCGATTATGACGGCGCTGAGTTTTATACCAGCCGCTATAATCATGATGACCTCATTTACACGTATTATTGTTGTGCTTGCTATTTTACGCCAAGCAATTGGTTTGCAGCAAACACCGTCGAATCAAGTGTTACTAGGCATGTCGCTTTTTTTAAGTATTTTTATAATGTCTCCTATTTACCAGCAGGTGAACGAGCAGGCCATAGAACCTTATTTAAATGAGCAGGTTACTTCAGTGCAAGCTTTAGAGCTTGCAAAAGAGCCTATGAAAGCCTTTATGCTATCTCAAGTTCGTCTTAAAGATCTAGAAACGTTTGCTAAAATTGCCGGGTACGACCAGCTTAACTCGCCAAAAGATACACCATTAATTGTATTGATCCCTGCATTTGTTACCAGTGAACTGCAAACCGCATTTATAATCGGGTTTATGTTTTTTATTCCATTTTTAATTGTTGATTTAGTTGTTGCCTCGGTATTAATGGCGATGGGTATGATGATGCTCTCTCCTATGATAGTGTCTTTGCCGTTTAAAATTATGTTATTTGTACTTGTTGACGGTTGGAGCTTAGTGATGGGTACCTTAGCCAAAAGCTTTGGCTTAGGGACTTAGTATGCAAAGTATTAATGTAATTCAACAATAGGAGTACAACATGGAACCGGAAATTTTTGTTGATATTCTAAGTGATGCCTTGTTTTTGGTTATTAAGTTGGTGTCTGCAATTGTAGTACCAGGCCTAATTATTGGTTTAATTGTTGCTGTATTTCAGGCTGCAACATCAATCAATGAACAAACACTCAGTTTTTTACCTCGTTTATTAATCACTATAAGTGCGCTAATTGTGGGTGGCCATTGGCTTACTCAAGAGTTAATGGATTTTTTCACTCGTTTAGTATTGCTCATTCCTGAAATAGCAGGTTAAAAGTGGAGTATCCGTTTTCAGTCGTAATTCAATGGTTGAGTGATTTTTTGCTGCCCTTAGTTCGCATCAGCTCAATGATAATGATTATGGCTGGTTTGGGTGCTAAAAACGTCCCTACTCGGATAAAGATGGGGTTATCGGTTGTAGTAACTCTCGTTGTTATACCTGTATTACCTCCGGCCACCTTCACTAATTTGTTTTCGTTTGAAATGATTTTAGTTGTTATCCAGCAAATGTTGATTGGTATTGCGATTGGTTTTGCATCTATACTCTTATTAAACACCTTTGTGTTAGCTGGGCAAATATTAGCAATGCAAACAGGTTTAGGTTTTGCTTCAGTTATTGATCCCTCTAATGGTGCAAGTGTACCTGCTGTTGGACAGTTTTTTCTGATTTTAGCGACACTTCTATTTTTTGTTTTTAATGGGCACTTAATGATGATTCAGATGGTGGTCCATAGTTTTCAAGTGTTACCGATTGATGGCACGTGGTGGTCTGTAGATCATTACTGGGACATAGTGACCTGGGGCGGCTGGATGTTTACTACAGCACTTGTACTCTCACTTGCACCGCTCACAGCTATGCTCGTTATTAATATGTCGTTTGGTATTATGACGCGTGCAGCGCCGCAATTAAATATTTTCTCTATTGGTTTTCCGTTTACCTTGGTAGCGGGACTTATTATTATTTGGGCGACACTAGGCAACTTTGTTACTCAGTTTGAGTTTCAATGGTTAAAAATGATTGAGCTAATGTGTACTTTAGTTGGTTGTTCACCTTAGGAGAAAGTCATGTCTGAAGACTCAGGGCAGGAAAAAACAGAAGAACCCACATCCAAAAAACTTGACGAATCTAAAAAGAAAGGTCAAATAGCGCGCTCAAAAGAGTTAGGTACCATGTTTGTGCTTATTTTTTCGGCTATATCTCTTTTGATGTATGGACCAGAAATTGGCAAAGGTTTATATAATGTGATGGGCCGTACACTTAGCTTAAACCGTAACGAAGCATTTGATACAACTAAAATGTTTGCCGTTTGGGGAGAAGTTGCTGACGCTTTAATGTTCCCGATGGCCATGTTTGTATTAATTATTGTTTTAGCTGCATTTATTGGTAATACATTGTTAGGTGGTTTTAATTTTAGCTGGGAAGCTGCCGCGCCTAAAGCAAGCAAAATGTCACCAATGAAGGGCTTTAAGCGAATGTTTGGCCCGCAAGCGGCTGTTGAGCTTATAAAGTCACTTTTAAAATTTGGTTTAGTTGCAAGTTTTGCAGTGTTTTTAATTGATACTTTTTTTGATGAAATACTGCACTTAAGCTTAGAAAGTGCACCGGGTAATATTATTCATGCCTTAGAGATTTTAGCGTGGATGTTTTTAGGGCTTTCATGCACTTTAATTATTATTGCAGCAATTGATGCGCCATTTCAAAGTTATAACCATAACAAGCAACTTAAAATGACAATGCAAGAGGTTAAAGATGAGTATAAAAACTCGGAAGGTGACCCACAAATAAAAGCACGTATTAGGCAAACACAAAGGCAAATGTCGCAAAAACGCATGATGCAAGATGTGCCTGATGCAGATGTTATTGTTACTAACCCAACTCATTACTCAGTCGCTTTAAAGTACGATACGGAGCGTGCAGGAGCGCCTATTGTACTAGCCAAAGGTATTGACGAGATGGCAATGCAAATTCGTAAAGTAGCAATTGGTAATGAAGTCCCCATTGTAGAGTCCCCCATGCTAACTAGAGCACTTTATCATACGGCTGAAGTTGGCGATCAAATACCTGATCAGCTATTTACGGCTGTTGCACAAGTGCTAGCGTATGTATTTCAGCTAAAACGTTTTAACAAGGGACGAGGAAAACGCCCTACAAAGCTTAGTAATAAACTCCCCATCCCCGACGCCTACAAGTATTAATATCGCAAATTTACTAACTTGGAATAGTTATTGCTAATTCTATATAGTGTCAATTTTTTGAAATTGTAGAATTATGAGTTTTAAAGCGGTATTACAACAACTTAATAGAGACAAAAAAGAATATGCCAAAGGAGTAGGGACTCCTTTGCTTGTGCTTGCTGCACTGGGAATGGTGATTTTACCATTACCGCCATTTTTACTCGACATCCTTTTTTCGTTTAATATTGCGCTCGCATTAGTTGTATTACTCGTGACTGTTTACACGATGAAACCAGTTGAATTTGGTATGTTCCCCGCTGTATTACTTATCGCTACGATTATGCGCTTAGCGCTCAACGTTGCTAGTACTCGAGTTGTGTTACTTGAGGGTCACAACGGTGGTGATGCTGCAGGTAAGGTCATTGAAGCATTTGGCTCAGTTGTAATTGGTGGTAACTATGCAGTTGGTTTAGTTGTATTTTTAATTCTTATCATTATCAACTTTGTAGTAATAACAAAGGGTGCTGGACGTATTTCTGAGGTATCTGCACGTTTCACCCTTGATGCAATGCCAGGTAAACAAATGGCAATAGATGCCGATTTAAATGCCGGCTTTATTAGTGCTGAGCAAGCGCGTGACCGTCGCGAGGAAGTAACTCGCGAAGCCGATTTTTACGGTTCAATGGATGGTGCGAGTAAGTTTGTAAAAGGCGATGCAATAGCCGGTATCGTTATTTTAATTATTAATATTGTAGGTGGCTTATTTGTTGGGATGATCCAGCATAACTTAAGTTTTAGCCATGCAATGGAAGTATATACACTTCTAACCATTGGTGACGGTTTGGTTGCTCAGCTTCCATCATTATTGCTCTCAATTGGCACGGCAATTGTAGTAACACGTCAAAATGAGTCGCTTAATATGGGTGACCAATTCAAGAAACAACTTGGTAACGAAAAGTCACTCTTTATTGCTTCAGGTATTTTGATCATCATGGGGTTAGTCCCTGGTATGCCGCATTTTGCTTTTTTGAGTTTAGGCGCACTACTTGGTTACTTAGCCTATTACACGCAGCAAAGTAAAATCAAAGCTGCTGCAGCCGAAGCTGAAGAGGCTGCAAATGGCGGAAGCACCGCGACAGGTGTTGCGAATAAACAAGAGCAAAAAGAGCTTGGTTGGGATGATGTTCAGCAAGTTGATGTAATAGGATTAGAAGTAGGGTATAGATTAATTCCGCTGGTTGATCAATCACAAGGTGGTGAACTACTCAACCGGATTAAAGGAGTGCGTAAAAAGCTTTCTCAAGAGCTTGGATTTTTAGTTCCTCCTGTTCATATTCGCGATAATTTAGAACTAGACCCTAATGCTTACAGAATAACGCTAATGGGAGTATCTACTGGTGAGGGGGAGCTTAAGCATGGTGATGAGCTGGCTATTAACCCAGGGCAAGTATTTGGTCCAATAAAAGGAATTGAAACTAAAGATCCTGCATTTGGATTAGACGCGGTTTGGATTAAACCTGATCAAAAAGACGAAGCTCAATCTTTAGGCTATACCGTTGTTGATTCTGCCACAGTGGTTGCAACTCATATTAGTCAGTTGTTAACTAACAGCGCAGCGTTGTTACTAGGGCATGAAGAAGTTCAAAACTTACTTGATATGCTTGGAAAGAGTCATCCTCGTTTGGTTGAAGGACTTGTCCCTGATGTATTGCCGTTAACCGCTATTGTAAAAGTACTACAGAACTTATTGAACGAAGGGGTGGCTATTCGCGATATGCGATCAATTGTACAAACCCTTGTTGAGTATGGTCCTCGTAGCCAAGACCCTGATGTATTAACGGCTGCAGTGCGTATTTCTCTGCGTAGATTAATTGTTCAAGATGCGGTTGGAATGTCATCTGAAATACCTGTCATAACCTTGGCGCCTGAGTTGGAACAGATGTTGCATCAGTCATTGCAAAATGCAGGCGATGAAGGTGCCGGTATAGAGCCAGGACTTGCAGAGCGACTTCAAGTGTCATTGAATGAAGCGCATCAAAATCAAGAAATGGCCGGTGAACCTTCAATACTGTTAACGTCAGGAATGTTACGTACTGTGTTATCTCGTTTTGTTAAGTACACCATACCAGGATTAAGGGTGATGTCTTATCAAGAGGTGCCAGACGAAAGACAGATAAAAATTGTCAGCTCTGTAGGCCAACAATAAGATTTTAAAGGGGTTGAATAATGAAAATTAAACGTTTTTTTGCTAAAGATATGCGTACAGCACTTAAAGAAGTGAAAGATGAACTTGGTGTTGATGCGGTTATTATGTCTAACAAAAAGCTGGCTAATGGCGTTGAGATTGTAGCCGCAGTTGATTATGAAAAAGCGGCCCCTAAATCAGCTGCACAGCCGCAAAATACTTTAGTGCGTGCGGATGACTCAGCACAATCACACAGTATACATAATTTTGTAAAGCCAGAGCTTCAACGCGCTAAAGCTGCCCCCCAAGCTAGGGTTGCAGATAGTTTAGAAGCTTTACTAGAGCGTCAATCTCCTCGCCCACGTTCACCTGAATTAGCATCAATGTTTTCTCAATCGGGTATTGAAACGACCGATAATTATCAAGAGCCAGTTGTCAAACCTCGCTCAGCGAATATGTTTGCTCGCGAAGATATTGCACCAACACGTCCACAGACCCAAGCCGATAGTTTAGGTTTTGATGACCTAGATCGTGATTTTGATGATCTAGATAGCCCCGTAACACCTCAAGCGCACGTTAAAAATAATGAAAGTGAAGAAATGACGTCAATGCGTGAAGAAATGAACGCTATTCGTCAATTGCTAGAGCACCAAGTGTCAGGTTTAATGCAGCAAGATATGGCACGCCGTGACCCCACACGTGCTTGTATGATTGACCGTTTAGTTGGTATGGGAATCGATAAAGAAGTTGCAGAACAAATGGCGTGTTTTGTACCTGATGACGTATCTCGCCAACAAGGTTGGAAGGCTTTGTTAACAATGGTCGAAGACCAGATGCAAACTACGAATAATGAAATACTACGTCAAGGTGGTGTTTACGCATTGGTAGGCCCTACTGGTGTGGGGAAAACGACAACAGTTGCAAAGTTGGCTGCTTTAGGCGCACAGAAATACGGTGCAGATAAAGTGGCGCTAATAACCACCGATACATACAGAATTGGTGCTTATGAGCAACTTGCAACATACGGTCGAATTATCGGTTGTGGAGTAAAGCAGGTTAAAGATGCTAATGAATTAGCTGAAGTTTTATACCATTTACGAAATAAACGTCTAGTATTAATTGATACAGCAGGTATGAGTCAACGAGACTTACGTTTAACAGAGCAATTGAATACGCTTATGCGCAATCAACGTGTTGATATTCGTAGTTATTTAGTATTAAGTGCAACAGCGCAAATAAATGTCTTGCAAGAAACAGTACGACATTTCAAAAAAGTGCAGTTAAGTGGTTGTATTTTCACCAAGTTGGATGAATCTTTAAGTTTAGGTGAGATTATTAGTATTGCGATTCAAAATCGCCTTCCAATAGGGTATCTTACTAATGGTCAACGAGTTCCAGAAGACATTCGTGTTGCAAATGCAGAAAAACTAGTAAAAAAAGCTGAGCAATTGTATTTGAAAAGAATAAAAGCACAACATTCACGACACCAAGCAGTGGCGTCGAGCACAGTAGGGATGTATGATTAACACAGTATTAGATCAAGCAAGCGGCCTGCGCAAAATGAGTCAAAACAATAACAACGGCGTAAAAGTTATCGCTGTTACTGGTGGCAAGGGTGGTGTAGGTAAAACAAATGTTTCACTTAACACGGCAATAGCATTAGGCCAGCAAGGTAATCGAGTTTTAGTACTTGATGCCGACTTAGGTCTAGCGAACTGTGATGTGATGCTCGGATTACGGGTTGAACGTAATTTATCACATGTACTTTCTGGTGAGTGTGAACTCGATGAGATTTTAGTTGAAGGTCCTGCAGGAATTAAAATTGTACCAGCGACCTCTGGTTCTCAGAGTATGGTGGAATTATCACAGTCTGAACATGCAGGCCTTATACGCGCTTTTAGCGAATTAAATACCGAATTTGATATCTTAATTGTAGATACCGCTGCGGGTATTTCAGATATGGTACTGAGCTTTTCTCGTGCTGCTCAAGATGTAATGGTTGTAGTGTGCGACGAACCGACTTCAATCACAGATGCTTATGCACTTATTAAAGTGTTAAGTCGTGAGCATGGGGTGTATAAATTCAAAATTGTAGCTAATATGGTTCGTAGTATGCGTGAAGGTCATGAGTTATTTGCAAAACTTTCAAAAGTAACGGACCGATTTTTAGATGTGTCAATGGAGTTGGTTGCAACAATCCCTTATGACGAAAATATGCGTAAGGCAACTCGCCGTCAAAAAGTGATTGTAGAACTTTTTCCTAGTTCTCCTGCTTCAGTTGCCTTTAAAGCACTGGCGACAAGAGCAGTGAAATGGCCTATACCTAACCAACCTTCAGGACATTTAGAGTTTTTTATTGAGAAGCTAGTTAACGGCTAATTATGACAACATTGGTAAATAGAGCTATGGGATATCAATCAACACAAAATTTAAATGTGATTGTTGAAAAACATGCATCGCTAGTCAAAAAAGTGGCATGTCATTTAATTGCTCGTTTGCCTCCAAGTGTCCAACTCGATGACCTAATTCAGTCGGGTATGATAGGCCTAATTGAAGCATCAAAAAACTTTGATGCAACCAAAGGCGCAAGTTTTGAAACGTTCGCGGGAATACGAATTCGCGGTGCCATGCTTGATGAAATGCGCCGTGGTGACTGGGCTCCTCGGTCGGTTCATAGAAAAAGCCGTCTTGTAGCCGAGACGATTGCTGGATTAGAAAGTAGCTTGAATCGTGAACCAACCGATATAGAAGTTGCTGAAAAACTTGAAATTTCGTTAAATGAGTACCATCATATTTTAAACGATGTAAACACAAGTAAAGTGTTAGGCATCGAAGACCTCGGGGTCGATGAAGATGTTATTACCACGGCGGGCCAAGATTTAACGCTAGACAAACCGTTTAATAACGTTAAAAATGAACGATTTAATGAATCATTATTAAATGCTATCAAGTCATTACCAGAGCGAGACGCAATGGTACTTTCTTTGTACTATAACGATGAAATGAATTTAAAAGAAATTGGACATATACTCGATGTAAGTGAATCGCGTGTAAGTCAGATACATGGTCAGGCGATGATTAAGCTAAAAGCAAAAATCAATGACTGGATAAACTAGTAGTAAGTAAATACAGGTTAAGACCTCACTGGAGGATGTTTTGGATAAAAACATGAAAATTCTTGTTGTTGATGATTTTTCGACAATGAGACGTATTATTAAAAATCTATTGCGCGACTTAGGCTTTACCAACGTCCAAGAAGCGGATGACGGCTCTACAGCCTTACCCATGTTACAAAATCAAGTTTTTGATTTTGTGGTAACAGATTGGAACATGCCAGGAATGCAAGGTATTGATCTTTTGAGAGCGATAAGGGCTGACGATAAATTAAAACACCTTCCTGTTTTAATGGTGACAGCTGAAGCTAAAAAAGAACAAATAATAGCAGCGGCTCAAGCTGGTGTTAATGGCTATATTGTAAAACCATTTACAGCTGGCACATTAAAAACTAAATTAGAAAAAGTGTTCGAACGCTTAGGTTAATAATAGGGGAAAGGCTTATGCCAGCACCTGCTGCGCCTCGGATAACGTTAGAACAAGCTCGTCAGCTCGTCACTTTTTTAGAAAATGGCGAACATGATAAAGCTGATCAACTAATTTTAGATACTGCATCTAAAGAGCAGTCAGAAATATTTGACGAAGTGGGAAAGTTGACGCGTCAACTACATGAAGCTTTAAAAGGCTTTGAGCTAGACACGCGCCTAACAGATCTCACTAACGACGCTATACCTGATGCTAAAAAACGGCTTAATTATGTCATTGAGATGACAGAAAATGCTGCAAATAAAACCATGGATGCGGTTGAGGCGAGTTTACCGATAGCACAACAGTTAGCGGATGAAATATCCCGTATCAAACCGACATGGGACCGTCTAATGAGTCGTGAAATTGAACTCGGTGAATTTAAAGTACTGTGCCACAGCATTGATAAATTCATGAGCAGTTCTCATCATAAAACTGATGAGTTACAAAGCTTCATGACTAACATATTAATGGCCCAAGATTATCAAGATTTGACAGGTCAAGTAATTCGCCGAATTATAGAACTTGTTAGGGAAGTTGAAGAAAGCTTACTTCATCTTTTAACTGCTTTTTCTGAACAAGATATCAGTAAAGCAGTCACCCTAAAACCACAAAAAATAGATGACCCAGTTGACCCAGAAACATTAGCAGGTCCTGAAGGGCCTATTATTGATAAAGAATCACGTAATGATGTTGTGTCTGATCAAGATGAAGTCGATGATCTTTTATCAAGTTTGGGCTTCTAAGAGGAGAGTAACTGCATGTTTGAAGTCGATGAAGATATTTTACAAGACTTTCTTGTAGAAGCAGGAGAAATCCTTGAGCTTTTATCTGAACAGTTAGTTGAACTGGAAAACAATCCAGAAGATACCGAGTTGCTAAATGCTATATTTAGAGGCTTTCATACCGTAAAAGGCGGTGCTGGATTCTTAGCTATGACTGAGCTTGTTGACGCATGTCACGGCGCAGAAAATGTATTCGACTTGTTAAGGCAGGGCGTTCGTTCTGTTAATTCTGAGCTAATGGATGTTATCTTACAAGCACTTGATACTATCAATGAAATGTTTGCGACGATTCAAAATCGTGATAAACCAGAACCTGCGGATCCTCAACTACTTGAAGTTTTACATAAGTTAGGTCTCCCCCCCACAGAAGACGAGTTATCAGGTACTTCTCCTGAAGTTGTTGTAGAACAGCCTCAAGAAGCCGCTGAAGCACAAACTCCCAGTACTGATGGTGCGGACCCTTTTGCTTTTGATGAGCTGTTTAGTGGCCCAACTTCATCTGAAACTGACTCTCAAATTGATGAAATTACAGAGGATGAGTTTGAAAACCTACTTGATGAATTACATGGTACAAGCCAAGAATCGGCAGTAAAAGCCCCCACAAATAGTCATGATTTGAATGGTGATATTACAGACGATGAGTTTGATAATTTACTAGACGAGCTTCATGGTGTTGGCAGTTTCGGCTCTGTTGCAGCGCAAGAAAGTAATGTTACACCTGATGTACAAAAGCCATCGCCTTCGACTAACAATACAGATTCATCGAACGATGATATCAGTGATGATGAATTTGAATCACTGTTAGATGAACTTCATGGTAAGGGAACTGCACCTAAATCTTTAGAAAGCACTCCTGCGATTGCTGAAAAACCAGCCGCAAAACAAGCTGTTCCTAAGCCCAAAGCAGCCCCAGTACCAAAAGTTGAAGCATCAAAACCAGTACCTGCAAAACCTGCTGAAAAAACAGCTGCTGCAGCTCCAAAAAAGGCTACTGCACCAACTGCTGAAACGACAGTGCGTGTTGACACTAAACGCTTAGATCAAATTATGAATATGGTCGGTGAATTGGTACTTGTTCGTAACCGCTTAGTTAGCTTGGCTACGAATTCTGAAAGCGAAGCAATGGGTAAAGCTATATCTAACTTAGATGTTGTTACTGCTGATATTCAAGGTGCGGTTATGCAAACCCGCATGCAACCAATTAAAAAAGTGTTTGGCCGATTTCCTCGAGTTGTTCGTGATTTAGCACGCAGCTTAAATAAAGACATTAATCTATTATTAGTTGGTGAAGAGACTGATTTAGATAAAAATTTGGTTGAGGCATTAGCCGACCCTTTAGTGCATTTAGTGCGTAACTCTGTTGATCACGGTATTGAAATGCCAGATTTTCGTGAGGCTGCTGGAAAACCAAGAACAGGTACTGTTACGTTATCAGCATCTCAGCAAGGCGATCATATTTTACTTACCATTAAAGATGATGGTGCTGGTATGGATGCTGAGAAGCTGAAAAAAATAGCGATTAGTAAAGGTGTTCTTGATCACGACCAAGCAAGCCGGCTTTCTGATACTGAAGCATATAATTTAATTTTTGCACCTGGTTTTTCAACAAAAGAAGAGATTTCGGATATTTCAGGTCGTGGCGTTGGTATGGATGTAGTTAAAACCAAAATTACCCAACTTAATGGCTCAGTAAGTATTCAGTCAGAGTTAGGTGTTGGGACTACTTTAGAGATAAAAGTACCATTAACTCTCGCTATCTTGCCGACCTTAATGGTTGTTGTTGGAGAGCAAACATTTGCATTACCACTTGCGGGTGTTAGCGAAATATTCCACCTCGATTTAACTAAAACGAATGTTGTTGATAGTCAATTGACAATTATTGTGCGCAAAAAAGCAATTCCATTGTTTTATCTTGAGCATTGGCTAGTTAAAGGCGCTGACCGCTCTCAGCGTAAAGCACATGGTCATGTAGTTATTGTCCAAATTGGTACACAACAAGTAGGCTTTGTCGTAGATTCGTTAATAGGGCAAGAGGAAGTTGTAATAAAACCTCTTGATGCTTTATTACAAGGAACACCCGGTATGGCTGGTGCTACAATTACTTCCGATGGTGGTATTGCACTTATTTTAGATGTACCAAATATGTTAAAACATTACGCGGGCTGATAATAAATAAAGTAGGTGCACTGTAAAAGTGCCCTACACTTCAATTTAATAAGAGAGCTAAATGGCCGTTAAAGTTTTAGTTGTTGATGATTCTAGCTTTTTTCGCCGCAGAGTGAGCGAAATACTTGAGCAAGACAGCGATATAAAAGTAATAGGTTTTGCTGTGAATGGCAGAGAAGCTGTTGAAAAAACAGCTGAACTACGCCCTGACATGATTACAATGGATGTAGAAATGCCTGTGCTTGACGGTATTAGCGCAGTTAAAGAAATAATGTCGAGTAATCCGACACCAATTTTAATGTTTTCTTCACTAACTCGAGATGGTGCAACGGCAACGCTTGATGCATTAGATGCCGGAGCAATGGATTTTTTACCGAAAAAATTCGAAGATATTGCACGTAACAATGAAGATGCAATAAAGCTTTTACAAGCTAAAGTGAAAGAAATTGGTCGAAGAAGAGTTCCCCGTACATTCAAGCCCATAACACAAGCTAAACCGCAAAGTATGCCATTAGCGACTCCAAGTTCATTAAGGAACACGGCAACGTTAAAGCAGCCAGATAGAAGCTTTCAACGTACGAATTCTAATGCCTCCGTTCATGCTAGTGGTAAAAAATATCAACTTGTTGCTATTGGTACATCGACTGGCGGACCCGTTGCATTACAAACAATATTAACTCAATTACCAGCAAATTTCCCGCATCCTATATTATTAATTCAGCATATGCCTGCCGCATTCACACCTGCATTTGCTTCGCGTTTAAATGGTTTATGCCAGATAAAAGTAAAGGAAGCTCAACAAGGGGATCGATTACAACCAGGGACTGCATACTTGGCTCCAGGTGGCCAACAAATGATGGTTGAGGGGCGTGGGTCTTCAAAAACATTGCGCGTATTTGAAGATAACAGTGAGCGAATAACATATAAACCAAGTGTTGATGTGACTTTTGCAAGCGTTGCAAAAGCTTGTCAAGGTGACGTACTGGCTATTGTTCTTACTGGTATGGGGGCTGATGGGCGTGATGGTGCTCGAATGTTGAAGCAGACTGGCGCCACTATTTGGGCACAAGACGAAAAAAGTTGTGTTGTTTACGGTATGCCACAGGCGGTTGCAAGTGCTGGCTTAGCAAGTGAAAGTCTTGCTCTAGATGATATAGCTCTAAGGATTAAAAAAGAGATTGGTTGTGGATAAGCTTTCTATATTAGGTTTATTTATTGCGTTAGGCGCTATAGCGATAGGTTATTCTTTAGAAGGCGGTGTTGTCTCTGCGTTATTCAATGGACCAGCACTTATAATCGTAGTTGGTGGTACGCTTGGCGCTGTGATGTTGCAAACATCATCTAGTACTTTTAAAAAAATGCTAAAAATAAGCCACTGGGTTTTTATTTCGCCAAAGCATGATGTAGACGAAGCGATCGAACAAGTTAAACAATGGTCTCACAAAGCACGACAAGAAGGCTACTTAGCACTTGAAAATGAGGCCTTAATTCATCCCGATCCATATGCAGCTAAAGGTCTTAGCTTACTTGTTGATGGTTGCTCTGAGCAAAAGCTGCGCGATACACTTGAAATTGATTTATTATTAGAACGCGACCGTTTATTAGAGGCAGGACGCGTTTATGAAGCTATGGGCGGGTATAGCCCAACAATAGGGATTTTGGGCGCAGTGCTTGGTCTTATTCAGGCTATGTCATTTATTACCGATCCGCAAAAGCTGGGTGCTGGTGTCGCGACAGCATTTATAGCCACTATTTATGGTGTCGGTTTAGCTAATTTACTATTTTTACCGATGGCAAATAAACTAAAACAACGTGTTGAACAAAAAATGTTGTATCACGAACTGTTAGCTGAAGGTGTTATTGCAATCAGTTTAGGCGAAAGCCCTGTTAATATTGAACTAAAGTTAGAAGCTTATCGTGTAGAACGCCCTAATTTAGTGGATAAATAACGATTATGCTACGTCGACGTTTACGTCACACTTCCTCTAAAAGTCAGCATACTGAGCGTTGGCTTGTTTCTTATGCAGATTATATGACGATAATGTTTGCTTTTTTTGTGGTTATGTACGCTATTGCTATAGATAAGGAAGAAAAATTTCAAATATTATCGGATTCGCTCGAGCATGTTTTTGATAAATCTGCGCGCCAACATTCACAAGTTGGTGACGGTGTTAATGGGAGTGGGATCTTAACCGACAGAGTAACGCCGGAACAAGAGGTGTTGTATGGCGAAAGTATTCAAAAAAAGGAACAAGGCCCTGAGTTATTAGATGGTCAAAGTGACACAAGTAACATTAAACAAAAATATTTAGGAAAACCATTAGATAGCTTGTTAACTAAACTTCAATCAGCACTCATTGATGAAATTCGTGATGGAGAAGCGAGTCTTGAATTGAATCAAGATTGGCTCATTATAGAGTTGAGTTCAGGAATGTTATTTTCTAGTGGTAGTTCAGTTGCTCATTCGCGTGCTAAGCAAGTCGTAAAAATTGTCAAAGATATTATTGATCCAGTCGATAACTACATTAGAGTGCGCGGTTATACAGATAATGAGGTTATTAGTAACGAAATATTTCGTTCAAACTGGGAGCTTTCAGTTGCAAGATCCACCTCAATTTTAGTCGAGCTTGAAGCGTTGGGTATTAATTCTGCACGAATGGCAATAGAAGGTTATGGCCAGTATTCTCCTTTTGCTGATAATAACACAGAGAAAGGTCGAGCTGAAAACCGTAAGGTTGTAATCGCTCTTTCTAAGTATGGTTTACCACCTAAAGATAGTCCATCGTTAGAGCAAAAAAATATAGCAGTACAGACAGAGCCTGAAGTGGAACTACCATCAGACGATAATACAATAAAAATAATTCGTTTACCTCATGGTGGGATCCGAATAACGACGCGAAATTAATAGCAATTAGGATGTAATGTGAAGATTTGGACTGTTGCGAATCAAAAAGGCGGGGTCGGTAAAACAACAACGGCAGTTAGCCTAGCCGGTATTTTAGCGTTACAGGGCAAACGTGTATTGCTTATTGATACAGATCCCCATGCATCACTAACTTATTATTTTGGTATCGACTCTGAAGATTTAGAAGTCAGCGTGTACGATATTTTTGCTCGCGGAACAAGTATGCAAAGTGAAGAAATATTGCAAGCACTTTGCCCGTCAACTCTTGAGAATCTTGATATTTTACCCGCTACTATGGCAATAGCTACACTTGATAGAAGTATGGGTAATAAAACAGGCATGGGTTTAATACTAAAGAAAACGCTTGCTAAAATTAGTGAATATTATGACTATGCAATACTTGATTGCCCGCCGGTTTTGGGGGTTTTAATGGTTAATGCATTAGCTGCGAGTGAGCGTATTTTAGTTCCCGTACAAACCGAATTTTTGGCCCTGAAAGGGCTTGATAGGATGATGCGGACTATGGAATTAATGCAAAGCTCTCAAGCGAAAAGTTATCAATATACTATAATTCCTACTATGTATGATAAACGCACTAAAGCATCGTTGGAAGCATATAAAACTTTACAAGAAACCTATAAAGATAAAGTGTGGCCAGGTGTTATTCCTGTTGATACAAAATTTAGAGATGCGAGTTTGGCACAAAAAGTGCCAATAGAGTTTTGTCCTCGTTCCCGTGGTGTTTTTGCATATAAAGCATTATTAGACTATTTAATAGAGCAAGGTTAATGAATGAGTAAGCAATTATTTGCTAATGAAAAAGTAATGACTCAATATTTAGGTGCGTTATTACGTGATGACGAGCCTACAGATAACCTTGAACCTGTGGCAAAACTGCTTGAACAAATACCGAGTGAACAGCAAAAAGGGCAAGTACATTTAAAGCCTAATGAACAATTAAAAGCAGCGGAAAAAATATTTGCTCAAGATCTGCAAACAGAAGAGCTAAAACCATTAGATATTACTAATGAGCCAGAGCCAGTTAAAGCTGATTTAGTTGTAGAGACAAGCTCACATTTATCAGTAGAGCCGGAACAAAGAGCAGTAACAAAAAGCCAAGAAGATTATTTTGACGGTGAGTTTCAAGCATTATTTTTTGAAGTTGCGGGTTTGACTTTGGCTGTACCATTAAAAGCGTTAGGTGGGATTCATCAGTTAGGTGAAGTAAATCACTTATTTGGTAAGCCAAAATGGTTCAAAGGCGTTATGCTTAATAGAGATGAAAAACTTAATGTTGTTGATACAGCGCATTGGGTGATGCCTGAGAAGTATGACGAAAAACTAGAAGCGTCACTTAACTATCAATATTTAATAACGTTAGGTGACAGCCAATGGGGGTTATTAGCTGAAAAGTTAATAAATAACATTACATTGAGTAAAGAAGATGTAAAATGGCGTACAGATCAAAGTAAGCGCCCATGGCTTGCTGGAGTTATTAAAAAGAAAATGTGTGCTTTAATTGATGTAGATAATTTAAATGCGCTATTAGAGAAAGGCTTAGATAGTCGTCAGTAATAATGACCATTACGGAGTAACAGCATGAATCAAGATAAATTACTGTCAGCAAATAAAAATGCAGACAATGACGAAATATTACAGTGGGTTACCTTTAAGTTAGAAGAAGAAACTTATGGCGTAAACGTAATGCAAGTCCAAGAGATATTACGTTACACTGAAATAGCTCCAGTACCAGGTGCTCCTTCTTATGTAATTGGTATTATTAATTTACGGGGTAACGTAGTAACAGTTATTGATACGCGTGCTCGTTTTGGTTTAGACGCCGCTGATGCAACCGATAACTCTCGTATTTTAATAATAGAAGCTGAAGAGCAAGTTATTGGTATTTTAGCCGATAGTGTTTCTGAAGTTGTATATTTACGCAGTTCAGAAATTGACAGTGCACCTAATGTCGGTACTGAAGAGAGTGCTAAATTTATCCAAGGTGTTTGTAATCGTGATAATGAGTTACTTATTTTAGTCGATTTAAACAAGTTACTCAGTGATGATGAATGGGATGAGTTAAGCGATTTATAAGCTTTACCAATAAAAATATGCTGTTACTTAGTATTGCAATAGCTGCGCTGGCGATAGGTCTAATATCGTTAGCGTTAGTTTTTGCATTGAAAAATAAACAAACGAGTGAGCTGAATTTTGTCATGCAGCAGCTTAAAGATACCTCCGAACAAACTCATATTTTGCGAAGTGAGGTTTCTGAATTACGAACAGGCTTGTTGAGTATAGGTAAGCGTGTACTTGATGTTGAACAGCAGCATCAAGAATTAGTTCAACAACAAGCGGCTCAAAAGTATGATGATCCAGATGCCAAAATTTATTCGCGTGCTGTTAAAATGGTTGAGTTAGGGGCTGATTTAGAGGAGGTAATACGCGAGTGTGAATTACCTCGCGCTGAGGCTGAATTACTCTTTTCATTGCATAAACAAAAAGGCGCTTAGCGCCTTTTTAGTTATCAGCGTATAAATAATCTCATGCTTTAATATTCAACTTACCTTGAAAGTCTTGCCAACCTGGCGGGAATTGACCCCTTAATACATACGAAAATGCAATGAGTTCTGCAATTACATAATAAAGTTCTTTTGGGATCTCTTCTCCTAACTCTAAATGCGACAACGTTTTAGCAAGGGCAGCATCTTCGTGGATCATAATTCCTTTTAGTTTAGCCGCTGCTATTATTTCATCAGCTAACTCACCAAACCCCTTCACACTTACAGTGGGGGTGTTGCCAGCTTCGTATAAAAGTCCAATGGCTGATTTATTAATAGGTGTATCACTCATAGCTAAACCTTAATATTAATAATTGCATGAGATTTATAAAATGCCTGATTGTTAGCATCTCCTCGTTTTAAATTAAGTTCACCAACTTGCAAACCATGTTTAGCTAGTTTTGATCTTAAATTATCTAGGTGAGGGTGAGCAATTGCGCTTACTTCTTGGCTTGAGGCTAATAGCTGGCAATCAAGTGCTTTATCCATTAACTCAGCAGTAATTTGTAGCTGCCCAAGTTGGGCATAATCAAAGTTTAGCCTTACAAACCATACATTTTTATCTCCTAATTTATCTGCGTTTGGCTTTTTATATTGCCCCAGTGTTATTTCTGTTTGTGCTGCTTCTGGAGGTAATCTCATGGGTAATAAAAATTGTGCAAGCGGGTTTGTGTCTGGCTGTTGATTTGGTGTTGAGACACTTACTTGGGTAAGTGTATTTTTAACTTGTACAATTTCGCTAGCCAAAGCTTGAACTTGAGCCTGTTGGAGTTGCTCAAGCATTTTTGCTCCAGTGTTACCTGTTTTAAAAGTAGGTATAAGTACTTGCAAAAGTGCATCTAAGCCAGTTTGATTATTAAAACTGATAGGTGTTACTGACTGGCTAATTATAGGGGCGGCTAAAATACTCACAGCTACTTGTTCAAGCCCTTTAGTGAAACTACTTTGCAAAATGTCCCCCGTTAGATGAGACGGTTGTAAAGTAGCAAGTATTTCACGCTGTATGGTCGCAGGGTGTGTGTTATTGCTTGAGACCATACGATTAAATGCTTGGTTGATTAACCGAGTTAAATCGGGTGTTTCTTTTGTTACTTTATTTGTAATATCAGTGATCTGATTACTTAAAAGTTGTTTATTGCTAGCCATTTTATCTGTAGGGGCGGTGGTGTCAGGAAGCTTTAATAATATAGTTAATAGCTTTGCTTCAATTGGTTGAAGCATTTGACTACGAGAGCCTGTATTAGATAACGGCTCTGCTAATGAGATAATATTTTTAGTAACTGTTTCATTTGTAGTCTTAATTAACGTGTCAGTTTTACTGTTAGTACTCGCATTTAGGATGTTTAATTGATTTGCTTTTAAATCACTTGGTGTAGAGCAAGCTACTGTATTTTGAGTAATGTTATTTGTTGTTGGCGTGTTGGTTGTTATGTTTGAAGGTGATTGCCAAACACTAACACTTCCTTTCATAAGCTGAGTTAGTTGCACAAGCGGCGGGAGTCTAGAAAAGTTCTCGGTCAAAATGTTACTTGTATTTTTTGATATCTGAACACTTGCACTTTGGGTAATGTTGACTCTGTCTAGTGGTACAACTTTGGTGTTTTTTTGTAAGGCGGCGGATGAATTGGCAGCTGTAAACTCTGACTTATTTTGTGTCGTAAAAGGCTTACTTTCAAAATATTTTACCGCATCATTAATTCGTGTTCTTAAGTCACTCAAGCTATTTTGTAGCCACGATTTTATTGGGCTATCAGTAGTAAGTAATGGATTTACTTTAATATTACTCGCAGAAACGGCTACTTCAGGTGCATTATTTTTTTGAGCTAAAAGCAACTCGTTAAATGGTTTCGAGAAGGAGTTATTAAGCATCACTTTTATGTTGCTAGTATCGGTTT
The DNA here is from genome assembly GCF_000690035.1 of Pseudoalteromonas sp. S3431. Classification (NCBI taxonomy): domain Bacteria; kingdom Pseudomonadati; phylum Pseudomonadota; class Gammaproteobacteria; order Alteromonadales; family Pseudoalteromonadaceae; genus Pseudoalteromonas; species Pseudoalteromonas sp. S3431. The sequence continues at coordinate 8,614 of NZ_JJNY01000049.1, read as the reverse complement.
TAATAAACAATTTATCAGCCTGGTTTACTAAGTTTACCTTAATAGTCGTGCTGGGTAGTTCACTAACTTGTTTATTATTTATAGGCGTTGTAAACGACCCCGACTTTTGTGGATGAGTTAAAATGGCCAGTTTTGGTGTTGCTTGCAGTTGTGCATTAGGTAGCAGCGCTGCGAGTAATTTAGTCAGTCTTGTTTGACTCAGTGGTTGCGAATGAACTGTATCAGCAAAGCTGTTAATAATATTTAGCTGTGCGCCTTTATTGTTAGTGCTTACAATTACTTTTAAAGGTTGCTCGGTTATAAGTAGCTGCGCTACGTCTTTATTTATTGCAATACTGGCGTTGAGTTTATCAATGACTAATTTGGGAGTAGGCGATAAAACAACCTGGACATCCATTGGCTTACTTTCTACCTCAGTGCCTGTGCTTACATAATTTAATAAACGCTGTAACTGAGTTGGTTGACTTAAGGTGAGGGTTGTACTGTTTGGTATAATGTTGAGCTTTTTGCCATCAGGGCTGAGCTGTATGTTAGCACTGGCTATTTTTTGTAAGTTTTGAGGTGCGCTTGTAGTGCCAAGCCTTAATGTTTGCCAATGCTTATCAATAAATACATCAAGCGTAATCGAATCTTTCGAAAATTGTATATTTTTAGCGGCAAGCACCTCATCAGGTAATTGCGATAATTCATTCGTTTGAGCATTGCTCGATTGATTGATAACCAATGAATTAGATAATGTGATTTGCGTTGGCGTATTCATTATTTTAAATCAAGTTTTCTCTATTTTAAGTGAATCGATTTTAAAGCAATATTCGTATTACCCTATCATTATGGTAGACTAACGCCTAATTTTTGGCAGAGAGAATCGTCATCTTGTTACACATTAAGTCCGTCACCTGCATCAAGCAAGATCGTTGTTTGTTTGCGGATCTTAATTTTAGCCTTAATAACGGTCAAATCATGCAATTAGCAGGCCCTAACGGGGCTGGAAAAACATCGTTATTGCGTATTGTCGCAGGCTTTTCTGCGCCTGATGAAGGGGCTATATTATACCAAGAATTGCCGATATCTAAGTACTATGAAGAGTATGCCAGAGAGCTATTGTTTATAGGTCATAAAACGGGCGTAAACACTCAGCTTAGTGCAGTGGAAAATGTTAGCCATTGGTTGCAAATTAATGGCTATAGCGAGCCTGAACTATACCCTATTTTAGCGAAACTAGGCCTTGTTGGACTTGAAGATGTGCCTGTTAGGATGTTATCTGCAGGGCAGCAGCGACGTGTTGCTTTAGTAAGACTATGGTTAAGTGATGCTAAACTATGGGTGCTTGATGAGCCATTTACTGCGCTTGATAAAAGTGGTGTCGCCTTTTTACAACAACGATTTACTGAGCACTTACAAAGCGGTGGTGCTATCTTATTAACAACCCACCAAGACTTAACGACCCACTTTAGTAACTTACAAACGGTTACACTGGAGTATCGCCACTAATGACTCGTCAACACTCTTATTGGTTGCTATTTAGTGCGGTATTTACCAAAGATGTAAAACTTGCGTTTCGCCAGCGCGCCGAAATTGTAAATCCTATTTTATTTTTCTTAATTGTAATCTCATTGTTTCCGTTAGCAATAGGGCCTGAGCCCGGTCTACTTGCGAGAATGGCACCGGGAATTATTTGGGTCGCCGCGTTACTTTCTACTATGTTGGGCTTGGATAAGTTGTTTAGAGATGATTTTAACGATGGCTCATTGGAGCAATTAATTGCATCATCTTATCCGTTATCGCTAACGGTGCTTGCTAAAGTGGCTGCTCACTGGGTGGTAACAGGTTTACCGCTTGTATTAATGACACCGTTGTTTGCATTGTTATTGAATCTAGAAAGTTCGGCGCTAACAGCGACCGTTTTAACATTATTATTAGGCACACCGCTATTGAGCTTTATCGGCGCAATTGGCGCTGGGCTTACTGTGGGATTACAAAAAGGGGGGATTTTGATGAGTTTACTCGTACTGCCTTTGTATATTCCAGTTTTAATTTTTGCAACGTCGGCTATCGATACCAGTACCATGTCACTGGATTATAGTGGACAGCTTGCTATCCTTGGTGCAATGTTACTTATTGCTATTATTAGCGCACCAATTGCCATATCGTCAGCTTTAAAAGTGAGTGTAAGTTAATGTGGAAGTGGTTACATCCCTATGCTAAAGCGGAGCGTGCATATCAATTATGCAATACGTTACTGCCTTATTTTGCCGTAGTTACTGTAGTTAGTATGATTGTTGGTTGGGTATGGGGGCTTGGTTTTGCACCTGCCGATTACCAGCAAAAAGACAGCTACCGTATCATTTTTATTCATGTTCCTTCCGCCATTTTATCTATGGGCGCTTACTCATCAATGGCTATTGCGGCTGTTGTTGCACTTGTATGGCAACTACGAAATGCCGAACTTGCCGTTATTGCTATAGCGCCTGTTGGTGCTTGTATTACAGCTATAGCGCTTATTACTGGCGCTGCATGGGGTAAGCCTATGTGGGGTGCTTGGTGGGTATGGGATGCGCGTTTAACGTCTGAACTTATTTTATTATTTTTATATCTTGGCGTGCTTTCGCTTTACCATGCATTTGAAGATAAGAAGTCAGCAGGGCGTGCGGCTTCTATTTTTGCGATTGTGGGCGTAATCAACTTACCTATTATTCATTACTCAGTTGAGTGGTGGAATACGCTACACCAAGGCGCAAGCATTACAAAATTAGACACAAAAGCAATAGACCCAAGTATGTTTTGGCCACTTATGGTTAATATTTTAGCCTTTGCTGCTTTTGTAGGAACAGTGACTTTAATTCGTCTTAAAAATGAAATTTTACAACGCGAAAAGCACCGACCGTGGGTACGCTCGTTGTTAAATAAGGGGTAATTATGCAGTTTGACTCTTTTTCTGATTTTATTGCAATGGGGGGCTATGGGTTTTATATATGGCTTTCTTTTGGTACATGCGCACTTATTTTACTCGGTATTTTAGTGAGCTCTTTAAGAGATACCAAACGCATTATGGCTTCAGTAGAACAGCAAATAATACGCGAAGCGCGAATTAAAAAAGCTAAACAGGAACAAGTTTCATGAATCCAAGACGTAAAAAGCGCCTATTGGTAATTATTGCCGTGCTGTTTGGTATTGGTGGATCAATTGGTTTAGTGCTTTATGCACTTCAAGAAAACATTAATCTTTTTTATACGCCAAGCGAACTTATTGATGGCAAAGGGCCTAATAAAGAAAAGCCTTTCATTGGCCAAAAGTTACGTATTGGCGGCATGGTTGTACCAGGCACCGTTGAGCGTAATGAACAGAGCTTACAAGTAAGCTTTAAGCTAATAGATACAGGTCCATTAGTGACCGTGCGTTATCAAGGTATATTGCCAGACTTGTTTCGTGAAGGGCAAGGCATTGTAGCGCAGGGCGTATTAATCGAACCTAACGTTATTGAAGCATTTGAAGTGCTAGCAAAGCATGACGAAGAATATATGCCAGCAGAAGTTGCAGAGGCAGTTAAAGGTATTAAGCACGAAAAACCAAAATACAACTTAGATAGTGGTAATTAGCTATGATCCCAGAAATTGGTTATTTTTCTTTAACGCTTGCCATGGTATTGAGCGTTTTACTGTGTATTTTTCCTCTTTGGGGCGCGCATACCGGTAATCTTCGATTAATGCGTGCAGCTCCCTCTTTAGCAATTGGGCAATTCGCTTTTGTTTTAATCTCTTTTGCAGCACTTATTTACGCCAGTGTAACGGATGATTTTACCGTATCGTATGTAGCATATCATTCAAGTAGCACGCTGCCTTGGTATTACAAAATCACCTCTACATGGGGCGGCCATGAAGGCGCTATTTTACTGTGGCTTGTAATGCAAGCGGGTTGGACTGCAGTAGTTGCTGCACGCTCTAAATCACTCCCTTGGGTGTTACGTGCTCGCGTATTGGGTGTGCTTGGCTTTTTAGGTGTCGGTTTTATGATGTACACCTTGCTACTTTCAAGCCCGTTTGAGCGCCTACTTCCTTATTTTCCGGTAGAGGGGCGTGATTTAAATCCGTTACTTCAAGATCCGGGTATGATTATTCACCCGCCATTACTGTACATGGGTTATGTAGGGCTATCGGTTGCTTTTTCTTTTGCTATTGCTGCGTTATTAACCGGTAAGCTTGATAACACATGGGCTAAGTGGTCACGTCCATGGACAATGACTGCATGGGGCTTTTTAACTCTAGGAATCACAATTGGTAGCTGGTGGGCATATTCAGAGCTTGGCTGGGGAGGCTGGTGGTTTTGGGACCCAGTAGAAAACGCATCGTTAATGCCATGGCTTGTGGCAACCGCATTACTACACTCATTAAGCGTAACTGAAAAACGCGGTGTATTTAAATCATGGACTGTTTTACTAGCTATCGCAGCGTTTTCATTAAGCCTTTTGGGAACCTTTATTGTACGCTCGGGTATTATTGTATCGGTACACGCTTTTGCAACAGACCCTGATCGTGGCTTATTTATACTTGCCTTCTTAGGCATCGTTGTAGGTGGTGGCTTGGCGTTATATGCACTGCGTGTGTCACAAGTTCATAGTGAAGGACGATACAAGCTGGTATCGCGCGAAGTGGCGTTATGGCTCAATAATATATTTTTAGTGGTTGCTACATTGATCGTATTGCTTGGTACGCTATTACCTATGGTACATAAAGAGATGGACCTAGGCAGTATTTCTATTGGCGAACCGTTTTTTAATAAAATGTTTGCAATAATTTTAGTGCCGTTTGCTATTTTGATGGGTATAGGACCATTTTTACGCTGGAAGCAAAATAAATGGGCTTTCTTACAAAACAAAATATTAATTGGCGTATTAGCCAGTGTTGTAATTACCTGCGCTTGGTTGTTTTCAAGTTACGACTTAGTAAAACCACTTACGCTATTAGCTACTACGCTTGCGGTTTGGATTGCAATATCAACCGGGATCGATATTTACACTAAAGCCGCAGTGCATGGCACCTTAAAAGAAGGTTTAAAACGCTTAGGTGTAAGTTACTGGGCTATGGTGCTTGGGCATATTGGTATTGCATTTGTTATTGCGGGTGTAACGCTTACGTCGGCATATTCAGTTGAGCGTGATGTATCTATGAAACAAGGCGATACAGTCCAGCTTAATCAATATGAATACCGCTTTGATGGTGTTAAAGCTATTCGCGGACCAAACTACAGTGGTCATGCTGGTGTTGTATCTGTGCTTAAAAATAATGAACTAGTAACACGCTTACACGCCGAAAAACGTAAGTATGATATTGGTATGCAGTTTATGACCGAGGCGGCAATAGATGCAGGCTTTACACGTGATTTATACTTAGCGTTAGGTGAGCAGTTAAGCCAAGGCGCATGGTCACTTCGCATTTATCACAAACCGTTTGTTCGTTGGATGTGGATTGGTGGTGTGCTTATTTCCCTCGCTGGATTTATGATTTTATTTGATAAACGCTACCGCACATCAGCTAAAACAGCGCGTAGGGCTGCATCGGAGAGTGTTTTATGAACCGTAAAATTTTAGCTATTGCGCCGCTTTTAGTGTTTGTTTTTGTGTGTGTATTTTTATACCAAGGTCTTTTTGCTAACCCTCGTGAAATTCAAACGGGGCGATTAGGCCAAGAAATGCCAGCATTTAATCTACCTGATTTAATGCAAGACAATAAGCCATGGACTAACGAGTCTTTAAAAGGCGAGGTTTACTTACTAAATGTATGGGGCACTTGGTGTCCTACATGTTTAGTTGAGCTTGGCTATTTAACTAAGTTACGTGAGCAAGGTGTTAAAATTATTGGGCTTTATTACGTACAAGGTTACGATGCTGATTTTGATGGCCCTTTTGATATGCAATCACTTCGCACAGAAGTGAGCGATATGCTGCAACGTGCGGGTGACCCATATCAATTTAATATCTTGGATTTACATCGTACTTTGTCGTTGGATTTAGGCGTGTCGGGTGCGCCTGAAACATTTTTAGTCGATAAAAACGGCACTATTTTGTTGCATCACACGGGCGATATAAACCCGCGAGTATGGCGAGCTAAATTTGCGCCGATTATGCAGGAGCTTAAATAATGAAATGGTTACTACTTACGCTTAGCATTTTTGTAAGCATCAGTGCGTTTGCTGAGCAAGACCGCTATCAATTTGATAACAACAAACAAGCAATATTGTTTGAAGAGCTAACTAAAGAGCTGCGTTGTCCTAAGTGTCAAAATCAAAATATTGCGGACTCCGACGCTGTTGTTGCTAAAGACTTACGCGATAAAGTACTCGTATTGGTTAAAGAAGGTAAGAGCAAAGACGAAGTGATTGATTACATGATTGACCGCTTTGGCTATTTTGTTCATTACGACCCACCAGTTACACCCGCGACTTTAGTACTTTGGGTATTACCTGTATTAATTGTCATAGTCGGCTTTGGTTTTATTGTTATTCGCCAGCGAAAAGCATCAGTAAAACAAACCTGGAGCAGTGACGACGAAATGCTGCTAGCTAAGCTAATTGAACAAAATAAACGTCAGGAGCAAAGTTAAATGATTTTAATGTGGGCGTGTTTTGCTTTACTCACACTGGTTGCTCTTGCGTTTGTGATGTTGCCTTTTTTAAAAAAAGAGCACGTTAAAATAATTACTCATAATGCCAATGCGGAGCTAATTAGTATTTATGAGCAGCGTTTAGTTGATTTACAAACCGATTTAGATAATCAACGCATTGATAGCGTCAATCACGCAGAATCAATTGTTGAATTAAAACGCCGTTTATTGAACGAATTATCGCCAGAAAAGTCACTTAATAGCAAAGGTAATAATCGTATTTTTGCTTTAACAGGCGGTGCATTTGTTCTTGCGCTAACGGGGATTTTTTATAGCTTTACAGGTAGTCAGCAGCAAATTTCGGCTTGGCATGATGCAATGGATAATTTAGCGGATTACGGTGAGCGTGCTGTAATGCAAAAAGGTGAGCCGCTTAGTCAAAATGAGTTGCAGGCTTTTGCATTGGCGCTTCGTACTAAGCTTAGCCGTTCGGGCGATGATGAAGTCGCTTGGATGCTACTTGGACGAGTTGCTATGTCGCTTAATGAATTTGACATGGCGCAGCAGTCATTTGATAAAGCACTACGTATGAATCCTGATAATATGCAGGTACTTATTAGTTATAGCCAAGTTTTATTACTAGAAGGCAGCGAAGCTAATATGACCCGTGCGGCAGGTATGCTCTCAAAAGTACTAAAAGTTGAGCCTACCAATTTAGATGCTATTTCGTTACTCGCGCTTATAGCGTATGAGCGTAAAGATTGGCCGCAAGCTAAAACTGCATTTGAAGTTTTATTGGCAAGTATGGGAAAAAATGATTCTCGTTATAGCATGATCTCTGAGCGTATTGCTGATATTGAGCAGCAAATGCAAACGGAAGGCTCAGTTATGCCAGTTACTACTACAACGGGTGCTATTGCAGTTACTGTCGACATTGCAAAAGAGCTTATTGATAAACAACCAAAAAACGGTATTTTATTTATATTTGCAAAAGCTGCAACTGGCTCACCTATGCCATTAGCTGCTGTTAAACTCGCTAAATATTCATTTCCAATTACAGTCGAGTTGAGTGATAGTAGTGCAATGGTTGCAGGGCTTAACTTATCGAGTGCCGAAAATATTATTATTTCGGCGCGTATTTCTATAGATGACTCGGTTATGCCAAGTTCTGGTGAGCTAGAAGGTCATTCACAGTCGTTAAAGCGTGAAAGTGTAAGTGACTACCAACTTCAAATTGATACATTAATACCTTAAGGACGTTAGATGTTAAAGCATAGTTTTACTTTTTTATGTTTATTGGTACTGGCCGGTTGTGCTCAAGTACCACAAAGTAAAGTAGATGAGAGAGATCCTCTGCAAAGTATTAATCGTCCATTATATGACTTTAATATGGATGTACTCGATGCATACTTGTTGCGCCCCGCAGCAGTTGGTTACATGACAGTTACACCTGTACCTGTACGCCAGAGCGTTGTCCATTTTACCGACAATATAACGGCTCCTGTAGATATGATAAATGCCGGCCTGCAAGGTAAGCCGGGTAATGCAAGTGTTAGCCTTGCGCGTTTTTTAGTTAATTCTACTGTTGGCATATTTGGTTTGTTTGATGTTGCCAGCTCATTAGGCCTTGAAGTTGTAGATGAAGACTTTGGACAGACCTTGGGTGTGTGGGGGGTGGGCGATGGCGCTTATTTAATGCTGCCTGCTATGGGGCCAAAAACAGTGCGTAACTTAACGGGTGATGTCGTCGATAACTTTGTACTACCTGAGGTAGCATTAACGACTCCACAAACTATTCTAGTGTTTGTTTTAAAGGCAGTGGAAGCGCGCGCCTCATTAATCCCTCAAGAGGGGCTATTAAATGATTCACTTGATCCATACTTGTTTGTGAAAGATATTTATTTCCAGCGTCAAATTTATGAACTATACGATGGTAATCCGCCAATCAAAGAAGAGCCCGCTGATTTTGATGAAGACTTTTTAGAAAGCTTATAACCCAACACCAGCAAACAAAAACG